>NZ_JBFTQI010000319.1:0-6332 GCF_056398925.1 Pedobacter sp. 01T416_2 | reverse complement strand
CAATTACTCCATCACTAAATGCTTCTAATCTGCCTTTGTTCATAAAAAAAAATCGACACTAAATTTGGTACAATTATCAATGAAATTATCTTATAAAACAAAACCCGCAAACTTTTGATCTGCAGGTTTCTTATTGTTGTTTTGTTGAAATTATAATTCTCTTACCCAGATGTTCCTGTAACTGATTGCAGGACTTGGATCGCCGTGATCTTGTAATTTGATTGAAGCCGGACCATGTTTTTTGTATTCTGGTGCACCGATATACCTGGTTTCCCCTTTTAGTACAAATCCGTTCTGTAAAAGTACGCCGTTTAAAAATACAGTAACACTYGCTGGTTTTTGTACTGTTCCATCTTCATTAAAACGCGGTGCGTTCCAGATGATATCGTAGTATTGCCATTCACCTGGTTTCTTGTTGGCATTTGCCAATGGAATAGCTTGTTTGTAAACACTGCCTGTTTGTCCGTTAACATAGGTTTTATTGTTGTAAGCATCCATAATCTGGATTTCGTAACCGTCATCACCGCCACCTGTTGATGCTAAAAACACCCCGCTATTTCCACGTGCCTGACCTTCGCCAGATATGTTTTCGGGAATTTTCCATTCCATGTGCAATTGGTAATCGGTAAACTTTTTATTGGTTTCGATATTCCCAGTGCCTTTTTTTACCGTAAAAAAACCATCATCTATTGTCCAGGCAGCTGGTTTAGAAGGATCTTTAACAGAATGCCATGCATCTAAATTTCTTCCGTTGAAAAGAATGGTAGCATCAGATGGTGCATCCTGAGGCAATTTGCCCGGTGTAACAATTTTAGGAACGGGTTCCCAAACCTCGGTTGTTTTTGGGTCTTTGGCAGGATCTGGTTTTTTATCTTGTGCCATAGCTTGCCCTGCAAAAAATGCAGGAATAAATAATAGTGTGTACTTGTTCATGATTGTGGTTTAACTTTTTAAAGTTAACCAGTTTATTAAGAAAAGGAAATTTCGTATTTAAAATTTTACCCCAAATCGTCAACAACGTAGGTTTCGCTTATAATTACTTCGTCAGGGGCAATATCTTCTTTACGCTGTTCTGCCAAATCGCGCATTGGGCAATAACCCGTGATGCCGCGGTACAGTAATCCTGCACCAATTGCTGCACCCGTAAGGCCAATTACAGGATGCGAAAAAATGCTGGTGATGCCTTTAAAAAGTAAATATGTTCCTGCAGTTCCAGATAACCAACGTTCAGATTTTGAAACGTTTTCGAACAATTCTGGGTACTTCCAGGCTTCCTTAACATTGTTTACAGCGGTATTAAAATCTTGATTTGTCATGATGGTTAAATTTATGTTCTACTGTATAACAAGTAAGAAGGAAATGAGTTTTGAAAAGAAATTTAATTGTGTATGTTGCCACGGAGACACAGATTAGTACGGAAGACCAGGTTGTTTGTATTCACGTTGATGTTTAGCCACAGAAACGCTGATTAACACGGAAGAAGTACTAATAACCAGGATTATAAAACAACACGCCTGATTTCGAGCGTTGGTTTACCGAAATTTAAAATAAGCCCAACTTTGCAACCTGAACATCTTAAGTAGTTTAGAGTTTGCGCTATATCGGCGCTTGCAATAGCACTTTTTGATTTAATTTCTAATATTACCGTATCGAATATGATAAAGTCGGCATAAAAGCTATGGGGTAGGGGAATACCTTTATAATAAACTTGGTATAACTTCTCTCTTTCATAAAAATAATCCCTGTTTTTTAGTTCTATACAAAGTGCATCTTTATAAACGATTTCTAGAAAACCACAACCTAAATGGCTATGAATTTCAATAGCAGCACTAATAATTAGGTCTGTTTCGTTTTTTAATGGGAAGTTCGATTGACGGATTTCCATACCAAGAGATTTAATAAAGGTTAACTAATTAACTTGGGATGTATTTACTAAAATAGTAAAATAATAGGATGCTGCGAAGCATACTCTGTGATTTCTGTGTCTCCGTGGCAAAGAATAACTTGAAAGGTTTGTTAGATACTGGCTATGGATGCCTGTTTACACAGCAAACTCTTCGACTCCGCTCAGAGTGACCAACGGAGAGTACATCCGTGATTTCCGTGTTTCCGTGGCAAAAAATTAAGTGGAATAGTCTGTTAGAGGGTGCAATATTCAAATAAACTGTTCGACTTCGCTCAGAGTGGCAATCATATAAGAACTTCTGTGATTGCAGCGCCTCTGTGGCAAATTTTCGGCGATTAATTCAATATATCGCGTATGTCTTCCTTGCTCAGCGATTTAAAGAAACTTTCTTCAGTTGTAATTAAAGAGTTTGCGAGCGATTTTTTACGGTTCTGCAAGGCCAATATTTTCTCTTCTACGGTATCTTTTGCGATGAATTTGTAGATGAAAACCTTTTTATCCTGACCAATACGGTGCGTTCTGTCGATGGCTTGTTGTTCTACTGCCGGGTTCCACCATGGATCGAGGATAAAAACATAATCAGCTTGTGTTAAGTTTAAACCTACGCCGCCTGCTTTTATAGAGATTAAGAAGACTTTCAGCTCAGTATTCTGCTGAAATTCGGAAACAATTTCGCCACGGTTACGGGTTGCGCCATCTAAATAAGCAAATGGAATATTTTCCGCTTCAAAATGTTTTTTGAAGATATCAAGATGTTTTACAAACTGAGAAAAAACCAAAACCTTATGTCCGCCTTTAAGTACGTTATCGAGCGTATGAATTACGTTTTCGAACTTTCCTGAATCTGAAACATAGGTGCCATCAATCATTACAGGGTGGTTGGCCAACTGGCGTAGGGCGGTTAACCCTTGTAATAGCTGTACCTGTTTCTTTGCGAAAGTTCCATCGTCCATGCTCTGCAATAAATCGTTACGGTAGGCAGATTTTGTTTTTTCGTAATATGCGGCCTGATCTTCGCTCATGTCGCAATAAATTACCTGTTCCGTTTTTGGCGGCAATTCTGCAGCCACCTGCTCTTTCGTTCTACGGAGTACAAATGGTTTGATAATCGATTGCAGTTTACGCGCTTTTTCTTCGTCCTTTTTCTTTTCTATCGCTTGTACATATTCTTCGTAGAAGAATGCCTGTGTACCCAATAAACCAGGGTTTAAAAAGGTCAACTGCGACCATAAATCGCTTACTGAGTTTTCTACGGGTGTACCGCTCAGAATCAGTTTATGTTTAGATTTTAAGCTTCTAACGGCTTTAAACGATTTTGATGCGGGGTTTTTAATGTTCTGACTTTCATCGAGAATAATGTAGTTGAAATAAAAGTTTTTCAATTCATCTACATCTACTCTGGTTACACCGTAAGTGGTAATGATAATATCGTAATTGGCAAAATTGGTAACATCTTTATTTCGGTTGGTACCGGTATGTGCCAGTATTTTAAGCTTTGGTGTAAACTTTTTAGCCTCCGTTAACCAATTGTAAATTAAAGAGGTAGGCATGATGATGAGCGAGGTCGTCTGCGTTTCAAGCAATTGGTCATCTTCCTTCACCTTTTGCAGCATAGCCAATGTCTGGATGGTTTTACCCAAACCCATATCATCGGCCAAACAGCCACCGAAATTGTATTCGCGTAAAAAGCTGAACCAGTTATAACCGGCTTTCTGGTAATCGCGTAAACTGCCTTTAAAATGAACAGGCATTTGCGTATCAGCAATATCTTCAAAGTCTGATAATCGCTGTAATTTGCGTTCAAGCGTAACATTAGCCAGACTATCTTCAGCCAGATCATTGATGAGACCGATATGGTGTTTCTTTAATTTTAGCGTTTTTCCGGCCTCTGCCAAACTGAATAAACTACCGTATTGGGTAAACCATTTATCAGGGATAATAGCTACTTCACCATCGGGCAACAAAAACTCACGCTTTTTGTGTAGAATATGTTGCTTTAGTGAAAGAAAAGGAATCTGGTATTTTCCAAACCATACCACAGCATGGATATCGAACCAATCGTTTCCTTCTTTAACTTCAAGATCTATTTTGCTGGCACCGAAAACAAATTTTTTCTGCCCTGTGGCCTGTTCAATTTCAAAACCCGATGCCTGTAAAATTTCGATATGCTCGTTTACCCAATTTATAGCCCCGTAACTTGGATTTTCTTCGGCAGAAGCTACTTCCAGGTTGCTGAATAAAGAACTCGTTTTTTTTAGTCCTAAGGATAACAGCAAATTAAACTGCTTTTTCTCCCATTCTGCCGAACGTTTGATGCGGTGGAAAATATAGTTATCGGCAGTTTTTTCTAAACGTACAGTTACTTTGTGCGCATTCTCTACCGGGAAAGTATATTCGCCATATTTAAAATATAGCTGAATTTGAGAAAGACCACCATCAACATATAAAACTTTAATTACCGGTGTTGCCTCAAATTGTTCGGTTCTGATTTCGAAACCTTCGGCATACACATGGTGCTTTTCTATTAAAGGGGCTACAAACTTTTCAAAATAAGTGGCTTCGGTTGTTTTGGGTATGGCAATAAACCGTTTGTTTAAAAAGGGTTGCAGTTTTTTTCCTTCAATATCCTGATCAAAAAAGTACAATACATCGTTAAGCAATAACCACGCAGGTTTGTTGCTGATAATCTGTGCTTCTTTAAACATAAATTCGATGCGCAGATTCTGATATTTGATGGTCGGAAAATAACGTGTTTCAGTTTCGTTCCTTCGGAAATGAAAAAGAATAGATGCAGGCTCATCAGCCAGTTCGATTTTGCGTTCTACCGGCCAGCCATCTTTGTCCATTACATAAAGCTCGTTTTTGACCTTTAAAAGCTCTAAAGCTTCGGCAAGTTTCTTTTCGATTTTAGGGCGAACATTTTCATAAAATTTATTGTCGAAAATTTTAGTGAAAAACTCAGTTGGCCTGATTAGCTTTTTATAATATTTTTTAATCAGCGAGTCTTGCTCAATGTCATCTAAAATTTTGATCAGTTTATAATCAATATCACTTAAACAGGCATTAAATTCTTCTGCGGTATGCGTAAAAATCCGTTGGTAAGTAAACGAAAAATCTCCTTGTGGATTGAGCTGAACAACGTGAGGTTCAATTAAATAGCCCAAGTACTCATGTTTGCACAAAGAGTACACCACTTTACAGGTTTTAGAGCTATCGACACGTAACATTGATTGGTTTAAAATTTTTTCTAAGCTAAGCGCTTAAAAAACTTTAAACTTACAATATTTTGAGGTTACATCAAAAAGAAGTAGCGGTTTTTGAGATAAAAATTATCAGTTTTTTTTATCGAAATTTAAAAGAATGGTTAATTGCTACTATTGGATGGAACGTTTATTTTGAAGTTAAAGGCAGATAAACATTAAATGCTTTATAATTGGCTACAACTTATTATCTTAGCCCTTGTATTGATAGGCTTTTTAGTATCAATCAATTAACGCATCACTATTAAGGTTTACATGAAATTTTTTTACGCGCTCTCTCTGTTTGCCTGCTTATTCTTTTATAGCTATGGCCAAGAAATCCCCAGGAGCACCCAATATATTTTTAACAATATCCTGTTGAATCCTGCATTATCGGGAATAGATAATTATACAGATTTAAAAATAGGTTTACGCAAACAGTGGAGCGGTTTAGAAGGTGCACCAAGTACACAATACCTTTCTTTAAGTACCGCTATTGGCGAAGATTTTGTTCGGAGCAATGTAAATTCATTTGCCGGGAATGGAGACAATCCAATGAGCAGAAGTTTTGTAAACAGCTACACCGCGGCAGAGCCTCACCATGGAATTGGCCTGGTGGCCATGACGGATAAAGCCGGTTTGGTTCGGCAGACTAATGTGAATTTAACCTATGCATATCATTTAGGCCTTACAAACGAAGTAAATTTATCAGTTGGTTTATCAGGAGGATTTAAATCGATCAGTGTTGATGTACGCGGAATTATAGCCGATGAATCGGGCGACCCTTTATTCTCTGCCGATTATAACAACAAAATTAGACCCGATATTGGCGCAGGTATTTGGTTGTATAGTCCACGATTTTTTGCTGGTGTTTCAGCAAAACAGCTGGTTGGAAATAAAAGCAGTATTGTAAATAATCAAGTTAAAACCAGTCCATACCAAGCAGCTACTTTTTACGGAACGGCGGGTTATAAAATATTTCTGGATGAGGATATTGCAATGATCCCCTCTGGTTYGATTTCATATTGGGTCAACGCTCCGGCTACTTTCGATGCCAATTTGAAATTTGCCTATCGGGATAAGTTTTGGGTTGGAACCAGTTTCAGGAACAACGATTCTTTTTCGCTTCTAGCAGGATTTAATATTGCGTCGCTGGTAAACCTGAGTTATTCTTATGATGTAAATAC
>NZ_JBFTQI010000318.1:0-6339 GCF_056398925.1 Pedobacter sp. 01T416_2 | reverse complement strand
AAGTACTACACCATAAATTACCTTGAGCATCCTGGAGGATATTGAGCACCGAATTACTTGGTAACCCATCGCTCTGGATGTACCGCTTTATTTTTTTGGTTTCGGGATCAAAAAGCAATAAACCTCCACCTTCGGTGCCGATCCATATTTGATGATTAAAATCTTCCTGAATGGCCCTGATGGCAAAATTGATCTTCGTATAGCTATGTTTTTTGTTTATTGGATCGATTTCGATCAGTTCGGTATAGTTCCCTGCCCAAAGTCTTCCTTTCGAATCCTGGAACAAGCTGTGGATATCCTTTAGATTATGGTCAAAAAGTTCAAATTTATCGGCAATTTTATTGTAACGATACAATGCACCACCTTTTGTAGTGCCTACCCAAATATTTTGTTGTTTGTCTTGATAAAGCTTCCAAATGTTAATGTCATCAACGCCTTTATAGTTATTGTAACAGTTATAATGAACAAATTTCCCGGTTGTTTTATTAAAACGATCTATCCCGCCGCTAAAACTGGCCACCCAAACGTTGTGATCTGCATCGTTTAAAATACTGGTAACAAAATTACTTGTTAAAGAGTTTGGATCGCTGGTTTTGGCATAATTAGCAAAAGTATTTTGCTTTCTGTTCCAAACACTTAAACCACCCCCATCAGTCCCGATCCAAATGTTTTTGTTTTCATCTTCGCTAAAGGAGAGTACAAAATTGTTAATTAAGGAATTGTTTTTTAATGGATTATGTTTAATGGTGGTAAACTGCTCATTTTCTGGATCGATGATATTAACCCCACCACGTAAGGTTGCAATCCACTTTCTAGATTCGCGGTCTTCGTAAACCTGGGCGACAGAATTACTGCTGAGTAAGCCTTTTTCTTTTCCTGCAGATAGGTAATTTGTTTTTTGATTTTTTGTATTGTAAACAGCAATTCCTCCCCCATCAGTCGAAATCCAGAGTTTTTGTTGCCGATCAAACAACAAACTCATAATATTCTCATTGCTTAAATGCTGGTTAAACTTGGTGAGGCTACTATTGGCTTTATCAAATTGAAAAAGTCCGTGCTCTGTTCCAATCCAGAGTGTTTGGTTAGTGCCTTTGGTAATGCATGTTACTGAGCGTACTGCAGCAGTTACTAAACGAAGTCTATGTTTATCATTATCGTATCTGCAAAGCCCCACATCTTTTATAAAAAGCCATAGGGTTTGTTGTTCATCAACATATAAAGCTTTTACAGTGAAATCGAAATTTTTGCCGTATGGGATCCGTTTTGCAATGGTGCTATTCTTTTCGAGCATAAACAGGCCTTTTTCTTCAGTAGCTACATAAACAGCTAAAGCCTTACTTATTGCAATGGAATTAATAGCATAACTTACCTCATTTTTTCTTCCCTTGTCTAGATAAATCAATTGATGAAACTTGGAATCGGCATAATCATAATAAGAAACGCCCTTTTGCGTACCTACCCAAACCTTGTTTTTCGCATCTCCATTCAGTACCGTAATGTGGTTATTTACTAATGAATGTTCGTCTCCCCAGCCATTTCTAAAAACCTTAAAATGATAGCCATCGTAACGGTTTAATCCATCATAGGTACCCATCCACATAAACCCAAAATGATCTAGATACAAAGAGTTTACCACATTATTAGATAGGCCACTTTCTACCCCCAGATATTTAAGGCGAATAGTTGTAGACTGGGCAAAACAAATAACTGCACCCATCCATAAAAAAAATATGGAGCAAGCAGTTTTTTTCTGAATAAGGAGCATAGAGAAACCGTACCGTGGTATGCATGGCAGGAAACGAATATACATATTTTCCTAAAACTCAGCTATCGGGTATTGTTTAGGATTAAATAGTAAAAATCGTAAGATTTCTCCTACATTAAAGACAGCTCTGTTCTATCTTGATGTTGTTCAACCAACATTTTAATAATTCAACCTACAACACCTAATCATTTACAGACCGAAACCGTAGTATTTGTTATTACACATAAACGTGAAATGTATATTTTGAAACAAAAATCCTATCTAAAAAAAATATATTGGCTTATTTTTGTTACTATGACACATATTGATGCATTGACTCCCATCCATAGGCTAGAACAACTGAAAGTTGGCGATCTTATTTCTGACACATGGGGCAGTTCTGGCGCCATTAAAACTATTGAAGTTTTAAAAGGAAGAACTTCTTTAACCTATTATTTCAGAATCAAATCAGGCAAACTGATCCTGGCTTTAAGATAACAATTTACTAAAATCCTGTTCGCGACTGAATAATCATGTAGTCGCCCAACTATAGATCAATTACTTAGATTCATAAATTTAAATGTTCGCTATTTAACATCAGAGTGGCCAAGGTTCATGTCTGGATTCACTTCATCACGAATAAGCTGTTTTAATTCTTTAATTTCAGGAAAGCGTTGCATCTGCTTTCTATCGAAAATTAGTTTCTCGCCAACATGAACAGTAAAAACGCCCGATGTTTCACTCGGAATTAAAGTTACCCCCTTTAGCTCATCAACAAAAGTGGTTAAAATTTCTTGCGCCATGTAAGCCGAACGTAACATCCAACCACATTTGGGGCAATAGGTTATATTAACAAGTGCTTTCTCCATTTTTATTTTTTTTACAAGGGTACAAAAAATATGGAGGGATGGAAAATGAAGATGTTAATGGCTGTTGAAACCGATTAAGCATCTGCAGATGTGTCTCCTCTTTTGTTCTTGTGGTAAAAAAATCGTTATTAATATCTAATTCAGCCAGACAATACTGAATAAAATGAACTAAACAAGTTCGCTGCTTAAAATGTTGTCAAAAGAGAAAAGGGTAACCACATCCATGTTTACCCCTTTCAAATTACTCCCGTGTTAGAGGAATTATAACTACACCAATGAAGCAATTTTTGTTTGCTTCATCTAGATAATCATACACCTAAAGTCTGAAAAACAGATATAAAAATTACTGTTTTTTTATTTTAGTTTTCTTTTAAATCCCTGCTCAAATCACCTCTAAATTTGTCTTTAATGCCCACTTAAATTGTTGGTACGAGCAATTATTTTTATAAAAAATTAAAGCGCCATGGATTTTAAAAATACTTTAACTGCCAGTATTCAGATATATAAACCCATTAGTCTGGTTTGGAAAATATGGAATGAGCCCGAACATATTGCCAAGTGGAATGCTCCATCAGACGAATGGATCAACAAGAAAATTGAAAATAACCTGGTAGAAGGAGGTGGTTTTTTATACGTTATGGCTAAAAAAGACGGAACTGAAAATTTTGACTTTAGAGGAACTTACACCGAAATTATAGCGCATGAGCGAATTGCTTATACATTAGATGATGAGCGGAAAAGCCTGATCACTTTTACAGGAAATAACCCCGTTACGCTTACTGAAATCTTTGAACCCGTTGCAGGCCTTGATTTGACCATGCAACAGGAATTCTGTCAATCGGGACTGAACCAGCTTAAAACATATGCTGAGCAGCTTGGTTAAATGACTTCAGGTTCTAATACAAAAGTGGTTTTACTGCGATTTAGATGCTCCAATTATTTTGAGGTAAGGATGGGTTTAGCTTTCCTGGGCTTTTTCCTTTTCTTCCACCAGATGATAAARCCAGTAATCGGCAAACTCGCTGCAACCAAAGCCGCTAAAAAGGAAAGAATTTTATTTGGCAGTCCTAAAAGCCTACCCGTGTGGAGATCGTAATTGGTGGCTTCTATTAAATCGGCCCCGTTAAAATCTTTATACGGTTTAGCCCTGGTCATTACGCCTGTAGCTTCCTCATAAAAAAAGGTATTCTGGTTGCGTGCCCAGCGGTAGGGATAAATCATTCTTAAACGCAGTTCACCTTTACCACGCAGCGAAAAACTAGTGGAAATAGCACCAGGGTATTTAATTTTAGCTTCAGTATAAATTTTATTGTAACGTAGAGGTAGCGAATCGATGTGTGCAGGTTTGGTTAAAACGATGGATTTGCCCTGCCCTAATTTGCTCCCGGTAAAAAAGCTAGCCGCATTTTTCACCTCTTTAAAAGCAAAATACAAACCACTCAAAGCAGTAACCAATAGCACAACTGATGCATAAAAGCCCAATACGTTGTGTAAATCGTAATTTAGCCGTTTAAACGATGCTTTTCTTTTAATGGTTAAAGATTGTTTTAATAACCGCATCTGACCAGGAAACCAGAGTACCAGTCCCGTAATCAGCATTAGCACGAAAATAACCACCGACCATTGCATGATAAACTTTCCTGTTTTTCCTAACAACAGGGAGGTATGGATATGCTCTACAACTTGAAGCCAATCTTCGCCACCTCTTTTTATCAAAACGGCAGTGTAAGGGTCAAAATAATAAACAATACCCTTCTTGGTGGTAATTTCTACCGTTGCATTTGAAAACCCATCTTCAATTCTGATCAGCCTTAACTGGTCTTTGGGTGATAATTTTTCGAAGTTTGAAATGATATGATCTAAACCTACAAAAGGTTTCTCTTGAAGCGCTACATAGCGAAAATCTTTTTGTGTAAAATCTCTGATTTCTTCTTCAAAGATATACAACGCACCAGTTACGCTAATAATAAATACCACAAGGCCAGTCGCCAGGCCGAGCCAGAGATGAATGTTCCTGATGGTATTTTTAAAATTTCTGTTCTTCATTGTCTAAAAAGCGTAGCCTAGTGATAGGTTAAATCTGCGCCCATTCCCTCTCACATAATTTACATTGCTGCCATAAAACTGAGAAATGGCAGGATAATAAACTTTGTTCAATAAATTCTCTACACCTACCGATAGTTTTAGAGGCTGCGTAACTTGATAAACTGCTGCAACATTAAATAAGTTGAATGCTTTTACCGGACCTTCGCCAATTAAATATTTACCTGCCGCATTGGTTTTAAAGCGGTCGCGATTTCCTACACGCATCCAGTTTACATCCAAACTTAAGTTTCTAATACCTGAATATTTAAGGTAAACGGTGGTTTTTGATGGTGGGATGCGGGTTGTGTTTAAATATACATCTTTCTCTCCGTTAAAATTACCATCATCATCTACATCGCCTTTTCCTTCTACCTGTGCGTAATTACCACCAATGCTCAAATCGCGTAGAACCTGATAATCTGCCTGGATTTCAAATCCATATACACGCTCTGGAATACGTTGAGAGATGTAAGTTCCATTAACTTCTAAAAGATTGGCACCCAGTTTAGAAGTGCTGTAATAATAAGCAGCACTGAAATTCAGTTTACCTACGGTACTGCTAAAACCAGCTTCGTAATTGTTTACTATAATTGGTTTAGTTTCTAACTGCGACAAGGTATTGCTTTTTGCTGCCCTTAACACCCTACCCAGCTCAAACACCGAGAAAGATTGTGCATAACTGATAAAAGGATTAAAAAACTTGAATTTAGAGTAACGAGCGCCAGCATTAAATACTAAAGCATTATAATCTAATTTACCCCCTTGCACCGCTATACTTCCTGCACCGTTTGCACCGGTAGCCAGGGTATTAAAATCGTCTACATCAATGTTAATATTTTCTACCCTTAAGCCTCCCTTTATGGTTAAATCATTAATGAAAGTTGCAGAAGCCTGTAAGTAAGGTGCAAAGTTCACCATATTCATATTAGGTACCCATAAACGGCCATCTGTTAAGCTTTGAGCAGTTTTATCGTTCATTAAATCCAAACCATAGTTCAATTGCATTGGTACCCGATCTGCAATATTAAAAGGTGTATTCAGGTTTACCCTTGCACCCTTTTTTGTTGAAGTAATGGCCGATTGGCCACTGCCGAAAAATGACGCTGAGTTAGAATAAATGGTATAAAAGTCCTGATAATATACATTGGCCGTTAAATCTGTTTTACCGAAAATCTGCTGATTGGTATATTGTAAATTAGCATTATGGTTAAATCTTGTTCCTTCATCTTCACCCAATCTTGTTCCATAAATACCAATAGCCGGCGATTGACCGTAAACACCATCTTTGGTTAGGTATTTAGAATGCTGTCTGGAGCTGAAATAATTATACATCACCTGCAAACGCTGTTTTGGAGTAAAGTTATATCCCAGTTTTACAAAACCATTGTAAGATTTAGTCTCACCTAAACCATACTCAGGCGAAATTACCAAGCCTTCAGCATCACGGAAAACACCGGTTTTTTCGAACATACCACTTACCAGATAATCGAACTTACCTGTTTTGCCGTAAAGCTGTTGCGAAAAACGGTAGCCTATGGTGCTATCGCCTTTTAAGTTTCCTGTAATTCCGGCTTGAGAATAACCTCCGAACGATTTTCCTTTATCGGCTTTTTTAGTAATGTAGTTAATCAAACCTCCTTC
>NZ_JBFTQI010000317.1:0-6361 GCF_056398925.1 Pedobacter sp. 01T416_2 | reverse complement strand
CTGTTACATTGCTTAATGTTGCAGCGAAAGTTTCGCTTAGCTCTACCAGATTATCGTTCGTAATCGCAACAGTAAAGGTTTGAGTAGCTCCTGCAGCTGATCCGGCCGGGAAAGTAATGGTTCCGTTTTTAGCAGTATAATCTGCTCCTGCAGTGGCAGTGCCATCTACAGTGCTATAATCAACTGTAAATTCATCTTGAATGGCATTACTTAAGGTTACCGTAAAGGTAGCCGTTCCTGCAGCTTCGCCATAACTGTTTGGTGTTGCCGAAATACTTACCGTTGCAGCATCGTTATCGGTAATGGTGGCTGTTCCGGTTGCTGTAGCAATGGTTGTTGGCCCGGTTATTCCTGAAAGTGTCGCTGTAAAAGTTTCGCTAGTTTCGGTAATATTATCGTTGATCACCGGAATGGTAAAAGTTTGCGTAGCGCCACTTACCGATCCTGCCGGGAAGGTAACCGTTCCAGTAGTTGTGGTATAATCGCCCGGTTGAACTGCTGTGCCATCGGCAGTAGCAAAATTAACCGTGAAGCTGTTCTGTACTGATCCTGTTAAGGTTACCGTGAAGGTGGCTAAACCGCCGGTAATGTTTTCAGCAACCGAAATATTGTTGATGGCAATAGAAGCGTTATCGTTATCAACAATTGATGTGTTTACACTTGCATTGCCTAAAGATGCCGGACCGGTAATCGATCCTATAGAAACTGTATAATCTTCTGTATTTTCAAGAATATTATCATCAACTATGGCCACAGGGAAAGTGATGGTACCACTTGCTGCCCCAACAACCGATCCCGCTGGGAAAGTAACGGTCGAGCTGCTAAAGTTATAATCTGCAGCATTTGTGGTATTTGGCGTTATTCCGGTAACCACAGTTACTGGCGATGCTAGGGTTGTTCCGGCTGTTCCCGTAAGGGTAACCGTATAATTAACCGCTCCTGCATTTTCATTAACCGATGTTGGTCCTGATAATACCACAGTTGGATAGATACTCACATTAACCGTAATCGGATCGCTCACTACCCCATCAGCTGTTGTTAAAGTATAAGTATAACTATCCGTTCCGGTATAACCTGCATTTGGTGTATAAGTAACTTTTCCGGTTGCATCAACTGTGGTTGTACCATGTGCACCATTCCCTGCTAATACAGTTGTATTGGTAGCTGTTGCACCATCATTGGTTTTAACATCGGTAGTAACCGGTGTGTTTACCAAGGTGTTTGCGTTGTCTGTTAGTCCTACAGGTTTAATTGAAATGATAAAAGTTTGTGCTGCACTTTGGTCTACACCGCCATTTGCGGTACCTCCATTATCACTTAACACTACAGTTACAGTAACCTTGCCAGCAAAGTTTCCTGAAGGTGTATAAGTTAAGTTTCCAGAGGCATCGATAGCAGGTTGTACCGTAAACGAGGTGCCACTGTTATTACTCACTACAAAGTTGACCGTTTGGTTTGCAACTTCATCAGCCGGACCAGCCGCTATAGCTGTAGCCCAATTATTTACGGTTTGCGCACCAGCGGCCGCATTCACCAGCTGATCTGCTCCTTTTACAAATGAAGGTGCGTCGTTTATTGGATTTATTGTAATGTTGACATTTTTAATAGCATTGGCGTAAGCTGTTCCATCAGAACCATTCCAGTTGAAACTAGACGAACCATTAAAATTGGCATTAGGTACGAATGTTATTTTATCTAAATCGGCCCTATTTATTTCCTGTCCTGTAGTAATGTCTACCCCATTTAATTTAAGTAGACCATTAGCAGGAAGGCTTACGATCTGAATTTTTGTTAAGACATCGTTTTCCACATCGGTAAAACGATCGGTAAAATCTGTTAGAGTAAAAGGGATAACTGCATCTTCATCTCCTGTTTTACCAAAATCATCAACAACTGGCTGATCATTTACCGGGGTAACCAATATATTAACACTACCAATTGCTGAGTATGATGTACCATCGTTTCCGGCCCAGTTAAAACTAACATTTCCATTAAAGTTTAGTGCCGGAATAAAAACCAGATTAGAAATTTCGGACACCAATATTTCCTGGCCAGAAGATACTACAGAACCATTTAGCAATAGTGTACCCTGTACATTTGGAGGAAGATTTGACACCTGTATTTTTGATAAGGCATCTCCTTCCAGGTCACTAAAATTGCTGGTAAAGTTTGCTAACGTAAATGACAGGTTAACATCTTCTACAGTAGTTAAATTAATATTGGTAATAGTTGGTACATCATTAACCGGCGCAATAATAATGTTTACATCATTTTGTGCAGTTGCATATGCTGTACCATCGCTTCCGTTCCATTTAAAGGTAACTGAACCATTAAAGTTCGCCGCAGGAACAAATGTAATGTTCGCCAAATCTGCCACTGCTATTTCTTGCCCGGCAACAATATTAGTTCCGTTAAGTTTCAACACTCCCTGAGTAGCAGGAGGCAGCGATACAACTTGAATTTTGGCTAATGGGTCTCCATCAGCATCTGTGAAATTACTGGTAAAATCGCTTACTGCAAAGGTTAATGTTATATCTTCCGCCCCAGCTTTCGATACCGCAGTAATTACCGGATTATCGTTAACGGCGGTGATATTAATGTTCACAATTGCTGGCGCATTTGCATAATCAGTTCCATCGCTACCATTATAACTAAATGATACACTACCGTTAAAGTTAGGCGCAGGCACAAAAATAAGATTGACTAAATCTGCTGCTGTAATCTCCTGTCCAACGGCCACATCTACCCCATTCAATTTAAGTATTCCTTGTGCAGCTGGAGGTAAAGTTAACACCTGTATTTTAGCTAATGTGCCATCTACATCTGTAAATTGACTGGTAAAATCTGTTGTTGTAAAAACAACATTGATATCTTCAGTTCCATTTTTAGCAACATTGGCTACTGAAGGAATATCGTTGACCGGCTGAATACTTAATGTTACCGTTTTTGTATCGCTTAACGCTGGCCCGCCTGTATTACCTTGATCGTTAATATTTACAGTTAAGGTAACATTGCCATTTGCGTTTGCAAAAGGCGCATAGGTTACTTTATTGGCTGCAATAAAACTATTAATTGCACTTATGCTTCCTGTAATCGTTATTGCATTAGTACCCGTTCCAGCAATGGCTATGCCCGCTTCGCTAATGGCGGTTAAAGTTCCCTGTCCGGATGGAACGCTCCATGTAACTACAACGTTCAGATTGCCGGCATCGGCATCGGCAAAGCTGATTCCACTTACTGCATTTGGCGTATCCTCAATTATCGAAATTGAAGTTGGAACAGTTGCAATTGGTGCAATATTATAATCCTCTCTCCAATCTCTTTCTGTTGTTGCCGGAGTATCTAAGTTAGGGAATGAGGTAGGCGTTTGGCCATTTGTTGAATTATATGCAGTATCGTTATTATCAAAAGCATCATCCAAACCATCTTTATCTGCATCAGTACCCAACGCCACTATATTAGCAATACCATTATTATCGGTATCGTACGCCTCTATGGTATCGCTGTCGCCATCATTATCTGAATCTAAATCCATGTAATCTGGTTGGTCTGCACCATCTGTATTTACAACTGAAATTCCATTAGGTCCGTAAGCATCATCTAAACCATCATTATTGGCATCAACGCCTGAAGGTGTAACATAGCCGGCGGTACTCTGTGCTTCGATATTATCAGGAATACCGTCTCCATCAGAATCAAGGTCTAAGAAATTCGGAATACCATCGCCATCTATATCTGTTACCCCTTCTACCGAATCTTTAATACCGTCACCATCAGAATCTAGATCAAGGTAATTCGGAATACCATCACCGTCGTTATCTTTAACCGTTATCGGAGTACCTGAAGGATCGCCAGCTAAAGTACCCGTAGTATTATTATAATCATCGACAATATCAACAATACCGTCATTATCAAAATCATTAACTAAACCTGTCCCCACTTTTCCATCACCATCTACATCAGGTCCACCGTTTTCTATTACATCATTAATACCATCATTATCCGAATCAGGATCCAGGAAATTAGGGGTACCATCACCGTCTTTGTCTGGTGGAGTATAGCCTCCGTTTGCAGCCAAAGGAACTCCATTGGCATCTACATTAGTGGAGCCGATTAAACCGATTCCTGGCAAACCATTATTATCTGAATCTGAGCCACCAGCTTCGATTACATCTGGAATACCATCGCCATCCGAATCCAGGTCATGATAGTTCGGTAAACCATCTCTGCCACCTGTATCAAGCATGCCGTCTACAGTATCTAAAATAYCATCGTTATCATCATCCAGATCAGCTCCATCAGGAATGCCATCTTTATCATAATCTGATGAACTTCTCCAATCTCTTTCTCCTCCCGGTACCTGRACATCAGGCATTGAAAGCGGTGTTTGACCTCCATTGGTGGCGTAACCTATTGGATTGGTATTTCCATTGTCATTGTCATAAATATCAGCTAACCCATCGCCATCAGCATCAGGTAATAGATCCATAATTTCATCAGGTATTAACGCACCTGTTTGATTGTTTTTAAGATCAACTTCTAATGGGCTAGTTACTGCATTTTCGAGCCAATCTCTAAATCCATCGTTTTCGGCATCAGTATCTACGTAATCGGGTGCATTACCTCCATCTACGTTAGAATAACCAGAAATAAGTCCACCATTATTTACATCATAGGCATCATCAATGCCATCCCCGTCTGTATCCGATCCAGTAGGCGCAGCATATAAAGTAGTTGGTAAACCTTCAATAATATCTATAATTCCATCGTTGTCGGCATCAATATCCAAGTAATTTGAAAGGCCATCGAAATCCCTATCTTGATTAAATAGTGGGCTAACGGTCACAAAATCTGGATCGTTTAAATCTGAAAGGCCATCTTTATCAGCATCTATAATAGGTCCGGTTCCAATAATACCATCATTTTCGCCATCTATAATATAAAAAGCGGCTTCATAGGTATCAGGTATTCCATCACCATCAGAATCGAGATCCAGATAGTTTGGCTTCCCATCTTTGTCTTTGTCCTGAATAACTAAAGGTGTCCCTCCATTGTTGGGATCAACCGCATCAGCTAATCCATCACCATCAGTATCGACAAAGGCTCCTGTACCAAAACGCCCATCCTTATCAGGATCGTTATTTGGATTTCCGTTTGATTCTATTGCATCAACGATACCATCATTATCTGAATCTATATCCAGATAATTCGGAATGCCATCATGATCAAAATCACTTGTTCCTTCTACTGTATCTGGAATACCATCATTATCATCATCTGGGTCGATGTTATCAGGAACACCATCCCTGTCAGAATCTATGTTAAGATTAACAACATTTGAAATTACAGTGGCGCAGGCATTGTCAGTTTGTGTAATTAACGCTCTATATTTATAACCTTCTATTGTACCATTTACTCCGGTAATGGTTAAGGAATTAGTTGTAGCTCCACTGTATAAACTACCATCAGTAATATTGGTAAAACTAGTTCCGTTATCAGTACTTACTTGCCATTGATATTGGCTTGTACCAGTGCCTCCAGTTGTGGCTACATTTAAAGTAACATTAGATAAAGCCCGAACATTTTGATTGATTGGCTGGGTAGTGATTGTACTCGCTGTCCCCACAGTAATGATAACCGGACTCGTGGTTGCCGATTGGCATACTGTTCCGTTTAGGGTAGATACTGTTGTTCTGCGGTATTGAGTAGTTTGGGTTAAAGCTGCTGGTGCATAAGTTGCCGATGTTGCACTTGCAATTGTATTCCATGTAGTGCCATTAGTAGAATTTTCCCAAGTATAAGTTATTGTGCCCGCCCCTGTACCATTGGCTGTAGAACTAATGGGTGTTGGGGTAGTATTGGCACAAATGGTTTGGTTAGCCGCAATAGTTCCAGGCGTAACCGCACTCTGTACAGTAACATCAAATGTAAATGTGTTGCCGCTGCAATTGTCTAAAACCGGAGTTACAGTATACCGAACTGTTGCACCGGTAGCAGAGTTGTTCACCAAAGCCTGGCTAATTGGACCACTAACGGCCGTAGTRGCATCGCTAAATCCGGTAAGGTTACTGCCGCTGATTAAGCTGGCTGTCCAGGTATATTTTAAATTTGCATTACTAGATGTTGGATTAACAGAGAATGTCCCGTTATTACAAAGCGTTGCCGGGTTACCAGCTGATGCAGAAATATTTGGTCCTATAACTGCTGTTATAGTAAATGTAGTACCACTACAGCCTGCATTAGTTGGCGTAACGGTGTACACAACCGTAGCTGTAGTTGTTCCTGTATTGGTTAAGGTTTGGACAACAGATGCGGCATTTGTTCCGCTAGTAGCACCCGTTACAGTGCCTCCGCTAGTAAC
>NZ_JBFTQI010000316.1:0-6375 GCF_056398925.1 Pedobacter sp. 01T416_2 | reverse complement strand
CCGATAAAGACCGCTGGATGCTGGATACCATTTTCACGAAAAATACAACCATCAGGTTTCGCCAGAGCCCGCACCAAAAACTGGATGCTGTTCTGCTGCTTCAACAGCAAGGAGATAAAGTAATGATGTTGGGTGATGGCTTAAATGATGCCGGAGCCCTGAAACAGAGCAACTTTGGGGTTGCAATAACCGACAATATTAACAGTTTCAGCCCCGGCTGTGATGCCATTCTCAAAGGCAGCGCCTTAAATTATCTGCCAGATTTTATCCAGTTAAGTAAAGATGGACTGAAGATCATTAAAACAAGCTTCGCCATAGCCATCGCGTATAACTGTATTGGTATTTACTTTGCTGTGCAGGGCACACTCTATCCTTTGGTGGCCGCAGTACTGATGCCAATTAGTACGGTTACCATTATCTCCTTTACCACTTTGGCAACCAGGTGGTTTGCCCGTAAAAATAAACTGATATGAACATCCTTTACTTTTTGGTTGGCTGCAGTGTTTTAATGGCACTCATTTTTTTGGCTGCGTTTTTCTGGGCCTATAAAACCGGTCAGAACGATGATGTACATACCCCGGGTATCCGCATGCTTTTCGATGATGAAGTTGTTGCTGAAAAAAGTGAAGAAGATCACTTTTCTAGCTAAGCATCATCATCCTTTGTCTGTCCACTAGAGAATACCTTTGGAACACAAAACATACAAAAATTCAGCTTCTATTATGCAGTTAGAGAAATTTACTTACGATAACAAGATTGTTCGGAACTTTGGTATTGCCACCCTGGTATGGGGAATTATAGGAATGACCGTTGGCTTGCTTGCAGCCATGCAACTGTTTAAACCGGCAATGAACATGGGCAGTCAGTACACTACATTTGGCCGCATCAGGCCGCTGCACACCAATGCCGTAATTTTTGCCTTTGTGGGCAATGCCATTTTTATGGGCGTTTATTATTCCCTTCAGCGTTTGTTAAAAGCACGGATGTTTAGCGATGTGCTGAGCAAAATCCACTTCTGGGGCTGGCAGCTGATCATTTTATCGGCAGTAATCACCCTGCCGCTTGGCTTTACTACCTCACATGAGTATGCTGAACTCGAATGGCCGATTGATATCGCCATCACCATCATCTGGGTGGTTTTTGGCGTTAACATGTTCGGTACCATTTTTAAAAGAAGAGAGCGTCATTTATATGTTGCCATATGGTTTTACATTGCCACTTTCGTTACCATAGCCGTATTGCACATCGTAAACTCTTTTGAGCTGCCCATTTCTTTCATGAAAAGTTATTACGTGTATGCCGGCGTACAGGATGCATTGGTACAATGGTGGTACGGGCATAACGCAGTAGCATTTTTTCTAACTACACCTTATCTCGGCATGATGTATTATTTCTTGCCGAAGATGGCCGGAAGACCCGTTTACTCTTATAAATTAAGTATCCTGCATTTTTGGTCGCTCATTTTTATTTACATCTGGGCAGGCCCGCACCATTTATTATATACTTCATTGCCTGGTTGGGCACAATCATTAGGTGTTGCCTTTTCGATCATGCTAATTGCACCAAGCTGGGGCGGTATGATTAATGGCCTGTTAACCTTGCGCGGTGCCTGGGATAAGGTAAGAGAAGATGTAACCCTTAAATTTATGGTGGTTGCCCTTACCGCTTATGGCATGGCCACTTTCGAAGGTCCGTTATTATCATTAAAACAGATTAATGGGGTAGCCCACTTTACCGACTGGATTGTAGCACACGTACACGTTGGTGCTTTAGGTTGGAACGGATTTTTAACCTTCGGTGTACTTTACTGGTTAATCCCCCGCATTTACAAAACAGAATTATACTCGAAAAAGCTTGCCGGTTTCCACTTTTGGATAGGTACTTTGGGCATCCTTTTTTATGCTGTTCCCATGTATTGGGCAGGTTTTACGCAGGGGCTGATGTGGAAAGAGTTTACGCCCGAAGGTTTATTAAAGTACCCGAATTTCCTGGCTACCACACTGCAGATTATCCCGATGCATGTTTTGCGTTCAATTGGTGGTGCACTGTATTTAATAGGGGTAATTGCAATGACTTATAACCTGGCCAAAACCATGTTGGGGGCTAAATTACTTGCCAATGAACCGGCAGAAGCCATGCCATTGAGCAAAGTGATCATCGAAACCTCTCCCGCAGATAAAGCCTGGCACAGGATTTTAGAACGCAAGCCGATGAAATTTATGGTGCTCTCGCTCATCATTATCCTTATCGGGGGCATGGTAGAAATGATGCCCACTTTTACCATTCAATCCAATGTTCCAACTATAGCCAGCGTAAAACCTTATTCAGCGCTCGAACTTCAGGGGAGAGATCTGTACATCAGAGAAGGTTGCGTAAACTGCCATTCTCAAACGGTAAGACCTTTCCGTTCAGAAACTGAGCGATATGGTGAATATAGTAAAGCCGGAGAGTTTGTTTACGATCACCCGTTTTTATGGGGAAGTAAACGTACCGGACCAGATCTTCATCGCATAGGCGGGAAATATTCTGATGCCTGGCATTACAATCACCTGGTCGATCCTACTTCAATGTCGCCAGGAAGCATTATGCCGCCTTATGCCTGGCTCATCGAACAGAAACTGGACATTACAACCACAGCAAGCAAGATCAGGGCCATGCAAACATTGGGCGTTCCTTATCCCGATGGTTATGATAAACGTGCTAACGATGATTTAAAAGTTCAGGCCGAAAAGATTACACTCGACCTAAAACAGAATAACATTAAGGTTAAAAGCGACAGGGAAATAGTAGCCATTATTGCTTATCTGCAACGTTTGGGTACCGATATAAAAGCCAATAAAGAAATCATTCCTTCAAATCAATAAAATATGTTCAACCAGATCAAAGATTTAGCCGGTGGCGAAATATACCTCATCACCTCTCTGCTCATGTTCATGGTGTTTTTTGTAATCGTGGGTATTTACCTGCTCAAACTAAATAAAAAACATATCGAAGTGATGAGTCAGCTTCCCATTCAAGACAATCAACCTATTGCATATGAAGAAGATTAAACTTTTGTTATTGTTCCTGTTCATCTCAATTACAGCCTTTGCTGCTGATGAGAAAGCCGCAGCGCCMATAACATCTGCTCAGGCAGGCTTGGGGCTAAACCAGTCGGAAATACTGATTATAATCCTCCTGGTTTTTGCAGTTGTGCTTCTTGTTGTTTCAGTAAGCCTGTTAAATGCATTCAAGGTAATGTACCAGGAACAGTTAAATCCTACACCGTATACCAAACCTGTAAAAGAGCCGGTTTTGGATTACGATAGCTGGTTAAAGCAACAGCCTGTTAAACCTTCAATCTGGACAAAACTTTTAAGCTTAAGGCCAATTGAAGAAGAAAAGGATCTGGTAATCGATCATGCTTACGATGGCATTAAAGAGCTCAATAACCCAGTGCCGGCCTGGTTTAACTTCCTTTTCTACGGTACAATGATTTTTGCTGCGGCATATCTTTTTTATTACCACATTGGTGGCTATGGAGACCTGCAGGATAAAGAATACGAAAATGAAATGGCCAGGGCGA
Organism: Pedobacter sp. 01T416_2; assembly: GCF_056398925.1. Taxonomy (NCBI): domain Bacteria; kingdom Pseudomonadati; phylum Bacteroidota; class Sphingobacteriia; order Sphingobacteriales; family Sphingobacteriaceae; genus Pedobacter; species Pedobacter sp. 01T416_2. The sequence goes on along the minus strand of NZ_JBFTQI010000316.1, from coordinate 2,810 downwards.
AGATAGAAAAAACAGCCTACCTCGAAAAATCGGCCAATACCATTGACGAAAGTTCGGTTAAGTTTGATAATACACCAACAGTGCTGGAAGAAGGCAAAACCGTTTTCACTACAAACTGTGTGGTTTGTCATGGCGATAAAGGTCAGGGCATCATCGGGCCAAATTTAACCGACGAATACTGGTTACATGGTGGAAGCATTAATAATGTATTCAAAACCATAAAATATGGGGTACCCGAGAAAGGAATGATCAGTTGGGAGAAAAACTTAAATCCAAAACAGATCAGTGCAGTTACCAATTTTATTCTGTCGCTAAAAGGGACAAATCCTGCAGGAGCCAAAGCTCCACAGGGTGAAAAATACGAAGCGAAAGATTTAAAAGACAATGAGATGAAAACACCAACCGACAGTGTGAACCAAGCCAATGTTACCAAAAAATAAAAAAGAAAATAAAGGCAGGGGCAGAAATTTTATCTATCCTAAACAGCCATCGGGCAGGTTGTATACCTACCGGAAATGGGTAAGTTATGTGTTGCTTTTATTTTTGTTTGCCTGTCCATTTGTAAAGCTTAATGGTGAGCAACTGGTACTGCTCAATTTTATAGAAAGAAAATTTGTATTCTTTGGATTGATTTTTACCCCGCAGGATTTTTACCTCTTTGCCCTTGCCATGCTCATTTTTATCATGTTCATTGTGTGCTTTACGGTAGTGTTGGGCAGGTTGTGGTGCGGATGGGCTTGCCCACAGACAATTTTTRTGGAAATGGTTTTCCGTAGGATTGAATACTGGATCGAAGGAGATGCCAACAAACAAGAGAAACTAGACGAAGCAGGTTGGACCGCGGAGAAAATATTCAAAAAAGGCAGTAAACATTTTATTTTTCTGGTGATTTCTTTTGCCATTGCGAATACTTTCTTGGCTTATATGATCGGTTCTGATGTACTCTTTAAAATTATAACTGAACCGATTGCTGGGCATGCTTCGGGCTTTATTTCCATCTGGCTGTTTACATTTATTTTCTATGGGGTATTTACCTATGTACGCGAAGTGGTGTGTACGGTAATCTGTCCGTACGGTAGGTTACAGGGCGTTTTGTTAGACAATCAAAGTTTGGTAGTAGCCTATGATTTTACCAGGGGCGAGCCACGTGGGCATCTTCAAAAAAATGCTAATGAGTTAACAGCCGGCGACTGTATAGATTGTGGACTTTGCGTGCAGGTTTGCCCCACGGGTATCGATATTCGCGAAGGTACGCAGCTCGAATGTGTAAACTGTACGGCCTGTATCGATTCGTGCAATGAGGTGATGCTTAAAATAAACAGGCCCAAAAATCTGATCGGTTTTTTTAATCAGGATTTCATTAAGGAACGTAAACCCTATAAAATTGGCTTAAAATCTTACGGTTACGCTGCGGTACTATTTGCCGTATTGATGGTTTTTTCTTCATTGATTTACAGAAGAGAAGATATCCAGACTACGGTATTAAGAGCCAGCGGCACCTTGTATCAGAGCAGGGGAGCAGATAAAACAAGCAATCTTTATAATGCAGAGCTGATCAACAAAACCAATAAAGCGGTAAAGTTTACTTTCAGATCGAAGGAAAAGGGAGACGAAATTAATTTCATCCAAAAGGCTGATGTTTTGCCAAAAGAAGGCTCGGTACACCTCACTTTTTTTCTGATCAGGAAAAACAACTCCATTAAAAAATATAAAACCGATGCCATTTTCGAAATTATTGCCAATGGCGAGGTTTTAAGTACGGCAACTACAAGTTTTTTCGCGCAACCGGAAGGAATTGAGGATTGAATTAGAGAATGAGTGAATGAGTGAAGGATTGAATTTTGAATGATGAATGTGGAGTTATCGTTGCCATTCACTCATTCAATCATTCTCTCATTCAAAATTAAAAAAGAGCTATGAACTGGGGAACAAAAATAGTTTTGGGCATGCTTACATTCATGATGTTTATTGTGGGAATGGTAGTTTATATGTTTCATGTACACGGAAGAGATGCCCTGGTAGAAGAAAATTATTACGAAAAGGGAATCAATTATAATGCAGAATACAATGCCAAAATGAACGTTATAGACGATAATGCCAGTCCCAAAATTACCATTACAAAAACTCAGATTATCATTCAGGTAAAAGATAGTGCAAAATACGATCTTGTTTTAATGCGGCCTGCCAATAGCAACGATGATGTTAAGTTAAAGGGACAGACCTCAGGAACGGCGAATCTTATTCTGGTTGATAAAACTAAAATGCCCAAAGGAATGTGGTTTTTAAACCTCCAGTGGCACTCCTCAGGAAAGGATTATCTGTTTAAAAATAACATCACCCTATGATGGATTTTTTGCCATTGGCATTTTTGATGGGGCTTTTCGGAAGCCTTCATTGCGCCGTAATGTGCGGGCCGATTATGCTGGGTATGCCATTCGCGAAACAGGATTTCTTTCGAAGTGGATTTCAGCTTTTGTTGTACCAATTTGGCAGAATTGCCGTATATACTGTGTTAGGATTGTTGGTGGGTGCCTTAGGGAGCAGTATCCGCATCTTTAGCGATCAGAAAATGCTGAGTATCTTAATCGGTTCTATACTGATTTTATTTACAGCGCTACAGTTTAATGCTGTTTATAGAAATAGGTTTTCTAAGTTCCAGTCATGGGTACTCAATCCGCTGAGCAGGCTTATGGGAAAGGTATTCAATTTGCCATTGTGGGGATTGTTTGCCGGAATGCTTAATGGCATCATCCCCTGCGGGATGGTTTATCTGGCACTTGCAACTGCTTTAAATACTGGTAGTATTAAAT
>NZ_JBFTQI010000315.1:0-6377 GCF_056398925.1 Pedobacter sp. 01T416_2 | reverse complement strand
GCAATAACATCATGGGCATACTGGAAGATGATTTTTACAACCTATGGATAACTACAAACAAAGGTTTATGCAAATACAACCCCAGGCAGAAAACTTTTAAAACCTACAACATTAAAGATGGACTGCCAGGCAACGAATTTAATTACAAATCGTTTTTAAAAGACAGTAATGGTGCCTTTTTCTTCGGTGGATTAAGTGGAATGGTGAGCTTTTTCCCCAACGAAATAAAAGAGAACAAAAACACCCCTCCAGTTATTTTTACAGGATTAAAACTATTTAATAAACCAATAGCACTGAATGCCGATGATGGTTTACTTAAACAAAACATCAGCACCATTAAATCAATTACCTTCGAGTCTGACCAGAATGTATTTTCGATTGATTTTACCTTGCTTAACTTTATAAAATCTGATAAAAACCGTTATGCCTATAAGCTGGGAGGTTTTGAAAAAAACTGGAACTATGTAGATATCCCATCGGCAAGCTATACTAACCTATCGCCCGGAAACTACACCCTTATGGTAAAGGGAAGTAATAACGATGGCCTTTGGACCAACAAAACCAGCACATTAGCTATTAAGATTTTGCCACCATTTTACAGAACCTGGTGGGCCTATCTGTTTTATTTTTGTGCCTTTGCAGCCATTTCTATTGTATTTATACGCTATTTGTTAATAAAAGCTGTACTTAAAAAAGAAAAAGAGATTAATGAGCACAAGCTCGAGTTTTTCACCAATATTTCTCACGAGATCCGCACACCTTTAACCCTCATTGTTGGTCCGTTAGATAAATTGATCGAAAACGCAAAAGATAACCCTGCCCTGAACCGGGATCTGCAACCTATAAAAAATAATGCCGACCGTTTAATGAACCTGGTTACCGAACTGCTCGATTTTAGAAAGGCAGAAAGCGGAAAAATGGCACTACATATAAGTCCTGGCGATGTGGTAAAATTCTGTAGGGAAATATTTCTGGCTTTTCAGAACATGGCCATTGCTAAAAATATCGATTACCAGTTTGAAACCGCACAAACAGAAATTGAGCTTTATTTTGATAAGGTCCAGATGGAAAAAGTGATGTTTAATCTACTCTCAAATGCCTTTAAGTTTACACCCGTAAACGGAAAAATCAGCTTAAAAATAGAGGTTGAAAAACAAATGGTTAATATTAAGATCTGCGACAACGGTAAGGGCATTCCATTAGAAAACCAGGCCAATTTATTCACCAATTTTTATCAGGCCAATGCCACTACAACTATTGGTACGGGTTTGGGCTTATCATTCTCTAAAAGTATTGTAGAACTGCATCATGGACAGATCAGCTTCGAAAGCATACCTAAAAACGACAAGGCCTTTGGCAATACCGCTTTCACAGTAAGTTTAAAAATAGGGAAAGCACATTTTAATCCATCCGATTTTATAGCTGATTATGTTTATTATGATGATGCGGCAAATTATAATATCCCCACTTTGCAAGAAACAGAATCATTAATAGAAGAACTTGCCGAAGCAGCACCAACAATAGAAAAAGAGAAACGCAGCATCTTACTCGTAGAAGATAATGAAGATGTAAGAACCTTTATTAAACAGGCTTTAAGCCCCTCATACCTGATTTACGAGCGCGAAAATGGAGCTACCGGGCTAGACTGTGCATTAGAACTGATTCCTGATTTRATTATCAGTGATGTAATGATGCCCATAATGGATGGCTTAGAATTATGCCGGAAACTTAAAACCGATGAACGAACCAGCCACATACCTGTTGTTTTATTAACGGCAAGATCGGCTTATGTTCACCAGGTAAACGGTTTCGAAAACGGTGCCGATGCTTATATCATGAAGCCATTTAACCTAAAAATATTGGAGCTGAACATCCAGAACCTGTTAAACGCCAGGGAAACCATTAAACAAAAGTTTGCACAGGTAATTACGCTCGAGCCTAAAAACATGGTGATTAACACCACAGAGCAAAACTTTTTGAATAAAATTATCCAGATTATCGAAGACCGGATTGCTGATCCCGATTTTGATGTACCCACCCTATCTTCAGAAATTGGCATGAGCCAACCTGTACTGTACAAAAAAATAAGGTCACTTACCGACCTTTCAGTAAACGATTTTATTAAATCGCTGCGGATAAAAAGAGCAGCCCAATTACTCAAGCAAGGTACCGGAAATATTGCCGAAATTGCTTATGCAGTAGGTTTTAATGATCGGAAATATTTTAGTTCGGAGTTTAAAAAGCACTTCGGCAAAACCCCGAGTGAGTTTATGAGCAATGATTAGTTTGCAAACGCTTTGCGAAGCATTTGAACAATGCCTTTGGCAGGCTATTGTTGATGGTATTTATCGATCTTTGTTTTTAGGCATTTTGCTAGCCTACTTTAATAAAATACTGGTTTTTCCGAAGAACGCCGTCAATCCCAAGGGCCGGAATAATCAAAAAAACAGTAGCAGAATAGCCCAAACGGCACTATCAAACCTGAAACGCAGTGGTTTTGTGTTCATTAAGCGTTAATTCAAAATTTTATAGGAATTGAACACAAAACGAAGTGCCGCTGTTTTTTTGATGTGTGTAGGATTGTGCAAAAAGGCCCATTGCTGGATTGACAAAGCGCTTTGGGTACTTTGGCGCTCCAAAGTACCATGCCCCCGCGGCATAGAGCGGACAAAAACATCAATATTTTTCTTTAAACATTAGTTTTCCAGAATCAAGCTTTTTTAATAACCCGATAAGATGCTGAAATAAATTCAGCATGACGATCGCCTTAAGCAAAAAAGCCAAACGCCCTTAAAGAGATATATCTTAATGTTAACCAACTCTTCATCCGCTGAAATGAATAACAGACTATTACATCCTATGAAATATAGACATTCATTTCTAAATCCTAAAAGCTAAAAATTCATTTATGTTGATTTTATATTCTTTCGCTCCCAATGACAGATCTACAGATGGCCCATTATGGAGAGACCAACTTAGGGTTTAAATACATTCTGGCAACCTGCTGATCGAAATGGTTGTTCATAATGCCCTGATAAACCTGTTCTGCAACACAGTACAATAAACCTATTTTTTCAAACAGTCGCATCACATCCGGCTCACTGATCGTATAATCGTTTTCGTAGCGAACGGCCAGGTAGGCTTCATCGAGTAAATGCAACAAGCAAAGTTCCTCTTCATCATTAAACAGCTCAGAAAGCGGTTTAACATAGGGTTTGACATACAATTGATGGGCACTAATGCGGTGCGTTTTTTTATCCTTTCCCATTACCAGAATTTCAATGGCCCGATACATTAAATCGAAAACCTGGTGCAGCATAAAAGCACAATGCTCGAAATTTCGCCGTTTAAAATAGAAATTGGCTCCAGATAAAAATTTGTTGGCCTTTTTAGTTTCCTGTTGATAGGCGCTGCTAACCCGATCTGCGATGAACTCAGGTGCCCCACATTCAAGAAAACTTCCAGATTTACTAAATAAACGATTTTGAGCTGCAGTGGCATAGTAAAAAAACAAACTGCCCGCTAGCAAGGCCCGCTCAACTTCGTGCACATGAAAAACCCGATAACTGAATTCCGTTTGCCCATTGAATACAATATTTAATACCGGCGTTAATTCGTTTAAAACACGTACATGTTTGAACTGAACCATAATCAGCATTTCTCGCACCGCCTTACCTGTAAAAAAATTATTGTGGAGATAAATATATTGAATGGGCACCGCAGCGGTAATGCGCTTCAATAAACACATTACGGTTTCTTCTTTTATGGCACTATGGCTAAGGTTTAAGAATTTATTCCGCATAATACCGCCTTTCATCTTTAATATCATCACTTAGTGAAGGATTACCGATCATCAGAAAGAAAGCTTCCATGATCATCAGCATGGCTTCATACTGCTCAAATAAAAATTCTTTATCCATCAGTTTAATGCTRCCTCCGGCACTAAATGCGGCATACAACCACTCTAAAAGGCCTAAGCGCAATTGTTTAATTTTTTCAGGAACGAAAAAAGACGCTACAAAGCGATAAGGATTTTCGATGTGTTCGGCTGGTAATGTATTTACTTCACAGAGGCCTTTGTTATACACTTCGTTTGTAATAAAACGATCTTCAGTAATTAAGCCTTCAGGCAAGGCTTCCTGGTAAATCAGTTTTTTGTTGGCAATTAAATAACCTGCGTTAAGCAATTTCGTAAACTGGTTATAGAGGAAAAAATAATCGGCAACATCACTTAAACGGTGCGCTTCTGATAAGGCTATTTTATACCATTTTTTCAGGTATGTTTTATGCCCTGCAAGGTTATCCAAACTAAAGAAAAATTCAATTGCCTTAAATGGATCATCAAATAATTCCTGATCGAAAGCCAAAGGCGATGTGCTTTCGAACATGGCCATATGGTAATAGCGATCGATACTTTTAAAACTATTTTTAGTGATGAGCCTTTCGTGGATGAGCCAACAGGCCTCCAGCATTTTCATGGTATTCTCGTAAAACGCCGCAACATACTGATCCCAATCCAGATCGAGCTTATTTTCCAATCCGGCCAGTAACCATTCCCTGTAAACCATCTTATAGCTATCTGATTCAAAGAAGATAAAAATATCTAAAAAAGTAAACTTCGGATTTTTCATTTCGCCCTTGCTTAACAACTTCGGGCAATAATCAAGCACAACCGATTCGCGTTCCAAATTACATTCATCAAGCTCAATCGCTTTTACAAAAGCAGAATCAGCTTCAATCCGGTTAAAAATTAAATCCGAATAATCAAACAGCGGCACAAGTTTTTCATAAAAACCCAATAGCTTTGCAGGGTGCTTTTGCGGCGAATAATCGAATTCGTTTTGAGATGGGTTTACCCAGTTTTTTAAAAAATTTAAATGATGGCCTACACCATCTGATAAAAAAAAGTTTTCAATGGCATCAATAAAAGCCATAGTTTCTTTTTTAAAATTTGAGTTCCCTTCCATAGCGTATAGTTTTAAATTATTATCTTAGCTAACGAATTTAGCAAAAAAAAATAAGTTTAACTATATTTTGTACATAAAACTTATTAACATACTACTATGAATGAGAATCAGCGCTTAAAGTCATTAATGGATTTATTGTATTTTAAAACTCAAAAAGATTTTGCTACCGCATTGAATATCAAACAGGGCTCTTTATCGGATATTTTACGAGAAAGGGTTAATGTATCTAACGCCATTAAAGATAAACTCGAACTTAAATTCGACGTAAATTTAACATGGCTTGAAAACGGAACCGGCGAACCGTTTTTTAAAAAGAAGCCAGGCGTTAGCGAAAGTAAAGAGGGTGTTCCTTATTTCGATATGAGCTTATCAGATGCTAAAGATCTCCTGGTAGAAGAACAACGGGCAGAATACCTGGTAAATTACCTTCCTTTTAACGATTGTACGGCTTATTTACCCGTTTATGGCGATAGCATGTACCCCAAATATGCCGCAGGCGAAATTATTGCCATAAAAGAAATTACCAATTACGAAATTTTACAGTGGGGCGAAGCTTATGTGGTGATGACGGATGCAGATAGCAACAGTTTACGCACCATAAAACTAATTTTTCAGCACGCCGATAATACCAAACTAATCCTCCGTTCTTCAAATCCAAATTTTAAAGGCGATACCGTAATCCGCAAGAAAAACATCCAGGCACTTTACATTATCAAAGGAAAAATTACACGGAATATTATTTAGGCAAAGTAGTTTTCAGTTCAAGTTTGTATTAAAAAATGTCATCCTGAGCTTGTAGAAGGACCTGATTAAATATCTTACAAGGCGTTTCGACGGGCTCAACGTGACAAATTCGGAGTGAATTACAAATATGAATGAGATTCGCAAACTGGATTCTGCATTTTTCATCTTAAATCAGCGGGAGTTTAAAAAGGGTTCCGGCAGGAATCGTAATGCCTTAGTAGGGTTTTTATGTTGCATTAAGATTCCCGCATGCGCGGGAATGACGACTTTCTTTAGAATCTGCGTGATCACCTTTAATCAGCAGGAATAAATAAAAAAAGCTCCCGCAGATCAGCAGATTTTCGCAGATTGTAATAAGCTATATAGGAGTCAGTATTACAGGTTGTCATCCTGAGCTCGTCGAAGGACATGATTAAATATATTACAAGGTATCTCGATATATAAAAATTAATATTAGTGAGATTAGATTTAAGGAGATAATAGTCTCGAAGTATCGTCATTTCGACCGTAGCGGAGAAATCTTTTAATTTCAATATTTGTTTCAAAGATCTCTCCCTTCCGTTGCACTTCAGTCGAGATGACGATCCTTAGATTGGAATCTGTCAATGAAAACTAAAAAAGCGGTCCGATCAATGATCAGCCCGCTTTGCTTAAATATTACCAATC
>NZ_JBFTQI010000314.1:0-6378 GCF_056398925.1 Pedobacter sp. 01T416_2 | reverse complement strand
GCCATGAACTACAAACAATTAGTCGAAACATTTGCCTATCCTGCTACAAAGTTCAAACAGGATGATTTCTTTGGGAACGAAGAAAATTACAAGAAATACATCGAAAACTTCTTTGCATCTGCCGAGAGCCCATATATTCTAGAAGCGTATGTTCTAATGGCCGCGATTGCTGGTACATCCGGTTTTCCAATGACTACAAAAGAAATTGAAGACCAACTATTTATGTATTTTAATAAATATTGCTCTGATAATGAAGTGATTACTCAGGAATTCCGTTCCCTTCATCAAGCGGTGATCAGAAAAACAGATACGATAGATAAGAGCTATCCTAGGCAAGAAAGAGCCGAAAAACTATTCAAAGAGTATTTTATAAAAAATCTTACTGCGTGTGATTTAGGAGGTTTCATTGAGAAATACTTTGATCCCAATGACAGTTATTATCAGTTCGCTGATGAATGGGTGAACAATATATTCGGTTCTAGGGAAAAGCTGATCGAGCATGTGAAAAGTTCTAATAAGATCGATAAAGAGTCTGCTTGCTTCAAGGAATTTATGGAATTCAACGATGCAGTGACTGTCAGCAAGTACCCAGCAATTAAATATGTCCTTCCGCATTTGAAGAAAGATATTTAATTCTAAAATAGATTTGTTTTCGAAACAATTTATTGGACCATACCTTACCTTTCAAATTACAATGAGATTTTGACCAAATATTTGGCATGGGAGATTTAGAATGCAAATTGTTAATCTTTAAGGTTGAAGGATCTCTAGGTTTAAACAAAAACATTCCCCTTTAGCGTAACTTTTTTTAACTTATCTGTCTAATATCAAAATTTATCAACTCAACCAAATAAATGACGTCTCGAAAGAAAATAGTTATCGCATTGATCATCCTAGTTTTTACAGTAATGGCATTGCGAGAGACCCCGTATGTGGATTTGAACTTTTATCGATCTTACACTGAGTCATCCTACAATTCAACCATAAATACAAACAGTTCCTTTGTCAAGGTAGGGGATTCCAGCACAAAATCTGCACCTGCTTTCAATTCGCAAGATCTATCAATTGTTATACTACTAGGCGATGACACAGTTTACAAACAGCTCAATAAGCTATTACCCATTGTAGTGAAAATCGAGAATTTCCAGACTGGCTCGCTTTGGATTCCACTTTATAAATCTGCCAGCTTTTCTGCGATTGGCACCCCAAGCTTTGATCCTAGGCAAAAATTAGAAGGGAAACTACCGATGGGGAGGTACAAAATTGGAATATCAGGAGATTTAGAAATGAACGGGAAAATTGTGATTAAAGGCTTCTGTTCACATAAACAAGCAGTCGAACTGGTTAAACAACAAATAATAGCGCAATTTAATGCCAAAATACGAGAGTGTTTTACCACTGTACCTCCCGAATATTTCCATGCGCTGTCCAGTAGCCAATCGCTATGAAACCTTCCGCTGGAGCAAGCCCAATGTCATTAAGTAAGCCATTCGCACAAGCAAAATAATTTAACCACAGATAAAAAGGATGCACACAGATATGAAGATCCGTGTTTATCTGTATGCATCTATGGTTAAAAACTCTAATTTAACGAGATTGAGTGCTCGCACTTGTGGTAAAGCTATGGATACTCCATGTTGTCCATGCTTCCGTGGCTAAAATATAACCTGTAAAAATAATGAAGCCCAAAAAAGAAAAAGGCAAGCACAGAAAAGCCGTTGCTTGCCCTTTTTTATCAATAACTTTCTCCTAACTACCCCTGATGCTCAGGCACGCCGTTTGGATCCATCCATACATATTCCCAATGGTGGCCATCAAGATCATCAAAACTATGTTGGTACATAAAACCATAATCGGTAGCCGGATTCGGTATTGTGGCGCCAGCAGCTACAGCTTTATCTACCATTTCGTTAACGGCATCTTTACTATCAGCCGATAAGGCAATGGAGGTTTCTATTGCCTTGTGGGCATCGATGATTTCTTTTTGGGTAAAAGTCTGGAAAAAAGGTTTGGTAAGCAGCATTACATAAATGGTATCGCTGATGATCATGCAGGTTGCTTTCTCGTCGGTAAACTGTGGGTTAAAAGTATAACCAAGTTTGGTGAAAAACTCCACCGACTTGTTAAGGTCGCTAACGGATAGGTTCACAAAAATTTGAGTTGCCATATTGTTTTCTGATTTAGTATATTCAAAAGTATAATAAAGCCGGGTAAGTATTAATGTGCAAAAACGACAAGTTAAGGGGTTAAACGCGACTTGTTTCATTGCTAACTCATTTGAGATGGGTGCTTCAAGTCAAACACTCAAAAATTTTAAATGCATAGTGCCTACTTATGATTTGTAATTCTTTTATCTTTAGTTCTGGTTTCCAATGGTAGCCATTAAATGCCAATCCCTTACAAAGCCCTAAATCTATTATCGCTCATGAAAAGAATATTACTCATTGTAACAGTTTTGCTTCCCTTTTCTGTTTTAGCTCAAAAGAAATTACCAATTGTTAAAGCCGGAGTTGTTCAGGCAAAATTCTACGAATCGTACAAGGCATCATCGAATTGGTACATCAATCCCAAGATAAAATTAGATGTGTTTACAACTGGTAAAATAACCAAATCAATAAACATAAAATTCAAAACGGATATAGATTCTATTGTGTTTAGGATAGGACCTGGGGAGCAAAAAGAATTTATTGTTTTGTTAAACGGCAAAGATTCCTGCCGCACCAAGATTGTGTGTCCCGAGCTAAAAAACTTCAGCAAAATATTGCCTGAAGTGCACGATTCAATTCCTTTTTTTGTGAATAAATACAATACAAACTTTTTACCGGTGTTTTTCAACAAAACTGATTCCCTTTTATTGAACTTCGATTCAGGCGCAACCGAGGTAGATTTTACTACCGCTGCACTTAAGCAAAAAGTTAAATCTAAGCCCAAGCTTTATAACACCGATTATGATATCAAAATTGGGAATCATACCTACAAGAGCAAAATTTATGATATCGAATTGGCGGGCAATGAAACAGATGGCCTGTTGGGATGGGATATATTCGACGGCATGATTGTAGCGTTGGATTATGATCAGAATAAAATGATGGTGCATTCTACCATGCCCAAGCAGATTTTACAGGACAAGGAATACACCAGGTTTAAGATCACCTATATCAAAAACAAACCTTTTATAGAGAGCGAAATTTCGCAAAGCGGGATCAAAAATAAAAGCCTCTTTTTCTTCGATTTAGGTTACCAGCGCACGGCTATGCTCGATAACGATTTGCTGCGGGAAATGAGGTTTCCAACCGAGAAGATGGAAGTGATCAAAAAGGTAATTATGCATGGTACAAAAGGTAATGAAATCCCGGTAACCACAGTAAAACTGCAAAGTTTGAAGATTGGTAATTTTGAATTGAAAAATGTTCCAGCTCAGGTTATGGAGCAAAACAAACCCATGCCAGGGGTTAACGTTCATTATCTGGGAACAGATATTCTGAAAAGATTCAATACGGTTTTTGATTTTCAAAATGATGTGATCTATTTAAAGCCAAACCATCTCTATGATGTTGCTTATGCAGACCAAAAGATTTAATATCTCCATTTTAACCACAGAGATCACGGAGTGAAGGCACAAAGAACACAGCGTTTGGTCGTCCTCGACTGAAGTGCAATCCCGAATTTTCGGGAGAGAGATCTTTTTAAGTGATCCTTTTATCATTTCTTAAATGTCGGATTTTTACAACAAATAGTCTATTTATTTCAAGAATTGAGCGGATGAGTTACTTATTTTTGATAAAACCAAATATAAGGAAATGAAAAAAATAGTATTAGTTGGCCTTATGGCTTGTTCCCTAGGCTTAAACCTCAAGGCACAACAAAAAACAAATAAGGTAGAACAAGGGATTTTTAAACCTACCGATGAATCCTTAAAGCAGTATAAATATCCAGACTGGTTCAGAGATGCCAAGTTTGGAATCTGGTCGCATTGGGGCCCTCAGGCAGTTCCCAGACAGGGTGATTGGTATGCCAAGAATATGTACGTTCAGGGCAGTGCGCAGAATAAGTACCACGTGGCAACTTATGGTACACCATCTAAATTTGGATACAAAGATATTATCGCTTTATGGAAAGCAGAGAAATGGAACCCTGAGCAGTTGATGGCCTTATATAAAAAGGCTGGTGCCAAATATTTTGTAACCATGGGCTCGCATCATGATAATTTCTTTCTATGGAACTCCAAAATCCATAAATGGAATTCGGTAAATATGGGGCCACACAAAGATGTAGTGGGCTTATGGCAAAAAGCAGCTAAAAAAGAAGGGCTCCGTTTTGGCATTTCCGAGCATCTTGCAGCCAGTTTTAACTGGTTTCAGCCAAGTCATGGCGCAGACAAAACGGGGCAGTTTGCAGGGATTGCTTATGATGGGCACGATCCGAAATATTCTGATCTTTATCATTTACCTGCAGATTCGGCCGATATGAAAGAGTGGCTGACCAATAATCCGGGCTGGCATAAACAATGGTTGGAAAATGTTAACGAACTGGTCGATAATTATCACCCCGACCTGCTTTATTCGGATAGTAAACTTCCTTTTGAAGATATAGGGCGTACTATGGTTGCGCACTATTACAATCAGGATATGGCCAAAAATAAAGGCAAGCTTGAGGCAGTATATACACCAAAAGAGCCATCTGAAGGTAAATGGGCACAAGATGTAGAACGCGGGGTATTGGATTCGATCAGCCCATTTCCGTGGCAAACCGATACTTCAATAGGAGATTGGTATTATAGAACCGGGCAGAAATACAAAAGTGCGAATGAAATTGCCCAGCTTTTGATCGACATTGTAAGTAAAAACGGAAATCTTTTGATCAATGTTGTACAGACTCCAGAGGGAGACCTGGAGCCGGATGTTGTTAAAATTGTTACGGAAATTGGCGACTGGACCAAATTGAATGGAGAAGGTATTTATGCGTCGAGACCATGGAAAGTATATGGAGAAGGTCCTTCTACCATTAAATCAAACCAGAAAAAGGGCCACTTTGGTGGCTTAACCGATTCAGGTGAATATCAATCTACGGATATCAGGTATACCACAAAGGAGGGCAATCTTTTTGCTTTCTGTTTGAATGTGCCAAATGAAAGCATTAAGATGACCTTACTTGGGCGCAAATCGAAATACCTGGAGAAGCCCATCACTTCCGTTACGCTGCTGGGCAGTAAAAGTAAATTAAAGTGGGTGCAGGAAGATGAAGCCCTTGTAATTAGCAAACCTGCAGATTATCCGGCCTGGTTGGTAACTGGTTTCAAAATAGAATTCAAAAAATAGGGAGAGATGCTCACATTTTAAAGTGAAAAATGAAAAGATATTGTTTAGCACTGGATCTCGTTGATGATCCAAAACTCATAGCGGAGTATGAAGCTTATCACCTTAACGGTTGGCCTGAAATTAAGCGGAGTATTATCGAATCGGGGGTTTTGGAAATGGAAATCTACCGCATTTCGAACCGTTTGTTCATGATTATGGAAACTGGGGATGATTTCAGTTTTGAAAAAAAAGCAGCTATGGATATTGCTAACCCTAAGGTGAAAGAGTGGGAAGAACTGATGTGGAAATATCAGCAGGCATTACCCTTGGCAAAGCCTGGAGAAAAGTGGCTGCTAATGAAAAATATATTTAGGTTAAACGAATTGTGATATGAAAAAGTCGAACGGGCACATGCACACCGAACAGATTGATCTCCAGCTGCCCGCTGTTGTTTTTGGAACAAGCAGTTTGGGCAATCTCTATCAGGCCGTTGATTACTCTGTAAAGTTGGCTATTGTAGAGGCTTGTGTAAAATCGGCCAAGCCAGTTGCATTCTTTGATACCGCAGGTAAATACGGGGCTGGCCTCGCGCTAGAATCATTAGGGAAATGCCTTGCTGATTTAAATGTTGATGAAGAAAATGTGGTGATCAGCAATAAGCTTGGCTGGTATAGAACAGAGCTTTTGACTCCTGAGCCAACATTTGAACCAGGCATATGGAAAAATATCGGGTATGATGCCGTACAGATGATCAGTTATGAGGGGATAATGAAATGTTTTGAACAGGGTAATCATTTGCTGGGCGATTATCATGCCCAAATGGTTTCTGTACATGATCCGGACGAATACCTGTTGGCAGCTGATAACAAATCTGATTACGAGGAAAGGTATCAGCACATTATCGAAGCCTATAGGGCATTAGGCGAGCTAAAGTCAGCTGGTTTAGTATCTTCTATTGGGGTAGGGGCAAAAGATTGGAAAGTAATCGAGCTGATCACAAAAGATGTAGCGCTGGACTGGGTAATGATTGCCAATAGTTTAACCTTAAAGTCACATCCTAAAGCACTGGTGGCTTTTGTAA
>NZ_JBFTQI010000313.1:0-6395 GCF_056398925.1 Pedobacter sp. 01T416_2 | reverse complement strand
AGCTTATCCTGCTCACTGTCTTTACTGTATAAATAGTGAAGTTCGAACGGATCATTTTCTAAATACAAAAAGATAACCCGTTACACTTTTCCCTTTTTTCTGATAGGCCAGTTTATAATCGATTGTCCGGATACCCTAAATCCACTGTTTATTAAAGGCCGTTCCTCTCCACTTATCGGTTAGGATGATTACCACATTTAGCTTTTTATTCTTATTAGCTTGAGCTTTAACTGTTATGCAGCAAACCCCAAGCTTTACTAAGGAAAATAATTTCATATTACCCATATTATTTAGATTGACTAAACACCAACCATTTCTGGCTTTTTGCCGGAATGGTTACTTTTAACTTAGTTTTGGTTCCCCTTAAGTTTAATATTCGTGCTACTCCATCATTTTCACTCATTATTGCCTGATTCTTCAAACCGGTATAATAAAGATCAATATCAATCTCCCTGGTAATAGGCTCATCCAAAGGATTGTAAACCATCAACAAGCCTTTTTCTTTACCCAGTGGATCAGTGTGTAATAATGCATCGTAATCTCTGCCATCGGCCCTACGGATATGGATAACATCACCATCCAACACACTTCTATGTTTTTTATAAAAATCTACCCATTTTTTAACGAGCACCTCTGTTTCGGGGCTATCATAAAGCCGTGGACCGCGGTAACAAGCCTGTACCCCAGCACCAAAAAGATTGGCCAAACGTTGCTCATAATGTGGCAAATGTTCTTTCAAAGGCTCAATGGTGGCAGCTGGTCCGCCGCCATGATATTGTACCAGTGGAACAAACATCCAGCCCATTGAAGGCGTTTTTTCCCAGGTACCATCATATATATTCTGGCGTTCTATCATCTCCTGGTATTCCCTTGGAAGCGACCAGTTTGTCTCGCGATATCCCATTGCTGTTTTAGAGCTACCATTTAGGAAATACCAATCGGGTATATTTAAATAAATACCTTTTCCACGGCACCAACGATAGAAATCCCGTATTTCTATAAATTGCTTCCATTGTGAATCTTCCAAGCCTTTATGCCCAATATGATCTGTTGAAGCACAAATATCTCCCGGATAAGAACCATCATGTTCAAATACGCCCTGACCGGTGGTTTCAAAATAAGCATACAGTTTTTTAAAATAATCTTGTCCCCACGCGCTTTGTAAACAAGGTGATTTACTGAATTTTGGACTCATGCCGGATTTAGGCATCACCACATCTGTTTCTTTACTTATGGATCTGCTGGCGAGCAATGAATATCCACCCAAGGCAATATTTTTTGATTGTGCATATCTTTCTAAATTTTTCATCCGCTCAAGGTTAGCTGCCAAACCATCTTCCAGGTTTGCTCCACTTCCAAAAGTCATGATTACCATTTCAAATCCCACTTTGGCACACTGATCAATGGCTTCTTTAACCGATTTATCATCAGAATTGCTCACATGCATAATTGTAGGATTTTCGGTTGTCCACGGTGCAATCGTTCTGTACAGTTTCCGTTGCGCTAAACCTCTTCTTTCACGATCTTCACTATCAAAAAGAAGTTCCCAAAGCCGAACACCTTCAAACAACTTACCTGAAGCCAATTCCTGATTAATACCTTTTTGAGGTTTACACTCTAAAACAGTAGGATTTCTTAAGCCATAATCTACTTGTGTGGTATAGGATGGATCAGGTTGCCATGCGATAACCTGTGCATTAGCAGAATTATTCATGCCGCCGAATGCATAATCCGTTTCTGTAAAAATGGGTGGCAATTTCCAGGTTTGGCCCGATGGTTCACTTTCAACTTCTGTAGCAGCCAGGTGTTCGCTTTGCACATTATTGACCAGTATTTCTTCTTTACCATTGTTTTTGATGCTTACCCACTTACTCATCAAAGGTAGGCCATCATAAATCTCATAATGTACTTGTACTTCAAGATCGGCAAGAAAATTAAGAGAGGCACTTTGAACATTAGGTGCGCCAAGCATAACTACTCGATCTATTTTGCTTCGTCCAAGGGCACCTTTATTACTATTTTCATTTCCCCCACCTTTTGCATCTGTTTTTCCAACACGAAGATGTGTAGGCATTGATGCTAATGCCAGTTCCATATTTCCCGAAAAGGTTTCGCCATCTTCAGATTTACTGCAAATCATCTTATCCCCTACAAACAAAATTTTCACCCAAACATCCTTACCTGGTTGATAGTCGCTCCATTGAAGTCCCCGGTCATTATGGTTAACTGTCATTCGTTTAGCTGAAGGCTGCAGACAGATTTTACTGGTTTTGCCATCCGCGAACACCAGTGCTAACCCCAATCCGTAAGGGTTATAAGGACTTTTATTCTCTAGGCCATCTGTTCCGCTATTGAGTTTGCAAATAATTACCTGTGTTTCTTTCGGAATGGATTTCTCCGCATAAGACACAGCATTATGTGGTGCCAATATTTCGCCAGCCTTACCTTCATTGTTATAAGATGCTCCTTTTTCACTCACAATCTTCCATTGCGGCAAAACTTCAAGAAAATCATCTTTAAAGAGCACTTTTCGTTGCACATCAGAAGAAGTGGCATTAGCTATATTATTTATAGTCGCCGCATCTGCTTTATACGTAAAAGTCAATTCCATTCCTTTTGGTGGCCACGCCGGCTGATTCGGCATCCAGTTTGTTTTCCGATTCCATTCAAACCGTTCGCGAATGGGATTAGTGGTATAGGAAACCATTTTCATGCTGTAAGGATCTGCCTTGAGCGCTGGTATCCATTTTTTCAGCAAATAATTCCCAATGGGCTGGCCAGCTAACCCTCCAACCTTTATTTCGCATCCATTTACCCAAAGCATAGCTTCGGGTCCAACAGCTCTAAGCAGAGATTCATTGGTTGTCAGATTATCAAGCCCTATGGTAGCGGCATTTGGCGTTAGTGAAAAGGTTCTGGTAAGCAAGCCATTGCTAAACGCTAAATTCCCTTCTGTGGTTCTGTATATCGCTGCTTTTTTTGCGGTGTTAGCCAGCAGCCAATCTACATTGATTTTCAATGCATTTTTATCGTATAATGGAAGTCCCTTAGTATTTATCTGGGCAGACACTTGACCTACCGTTGTAAACAGTAGTGTTATCCAAATCATAAAACCCACGCTAATTATTTTTCTCATTTTTTTATTTGGTTTATCTTTGATAATCTTTCGACTACATTCATCAAATTTGTATATCAATTACCTAAAAACAGGGGTATTAATTGATTTAAATAAGGATAATAACAGTTAAAATGGGATTAGATTTATTTTACAAACGGTATTGCCACAATGCCCGATGAGGTACCATTTTCAAAGCCGCCTTTTCCATCCATCGTAGAGAAATACATGCAACGAGGTTTATTATTCTCAAAAAGAATAAAAGGTCTTTCCAATTGACCTCTTTTTTCAATTGTGTTATCATCCCATTGAATTGTTTTGGAATAAGCTTTCGCGTCACTATCCATTTTCCAATCTGTTCCATTGATTGAAGTAGCGGATACGCCTCCGCCAAGTTCACCCGTATATTTTGCTTTATGATCTTTAAAAACTACATGATATCCTTTTGAATCCTTCCACAGAAATGGATCTTCGAGTTCGCCTGTAAGTTTGGCACTAAAAACCGGTTGCTTATTATTCAATACTTTATAGGGGCCAAAAATATTCTTCGCATAGGCAACGCCGAGCGACATGTCGCTATATTTAGTTCCTTCGTAAGAACGGGCTTTAAAAATCATTAGTACCGATCCGTCCTTATTGATAACCATGGTGGGGTTGGATGTCAAAAAACTGTAGAATGTATTGGGTTCTGTTTCAAGAATTGGTTTGTCCATTCTTTTCCAAGGCCCATCAAGACTATTAGAAACTGCCAGGCCCACACGTTTGTTGCTTCTACCTATAATACACCATTTGCTATCTAAGGTAAGTTCGCCGCGCTTAGGATCTTCAAATGGATGAGTAGAGCCAACATAAAACATATAATATTTATCATTATGCTTGAAGATTTGTGGATTAAATACTGAACGGCCATCCCAATACTGTGCACCTCTGGTTTTAAGCGCTTTATTTACAAAACGAAAAGGACCTTCTGGCTTATCAGCAACAGCATGAATAATTTCTGCAGAAACCATCCAGCCAGGATGAAATACTATCGTATCTGAATAGCAAGATGAAAACAGATGGTATTTTCCATCGTCTCCTTTTATTACCGTATTATCCCAAACCCAATATCCTTTAAGGTAAAAACCACCTTTCTTTACTGCCTGACCCAGATGATGAAAGATTTCATTTTTTGAGTCCTTTTTTAACTGTAGCAAATTAGGTAGCATTTTTTGCTCTTGTGCTGATACTGTCTGAGCCGTAATTAAAATAAAACATAAAAACAATATGTTTTTTAATAGCAATGAAGCTATCGTGTTTGTTCCTGATATTTTCATAAATGAGTTTATTTTTTAATCCTGATTGTGGCAGGTTTACCGCAATATTGGCCTTGAGGCATGCTAACAACTATATCTTTGCCGTTGAAATTCAAACTGATTTGTTTTAAAACAGCATTCATTTCTGGATCAGTAACCGAAATCACATATTCGTTGCCTTTGTCTTCAATTAAAACAATGCATGGAGCCGAGGCTGTCAACGAAATCCCTGTTTCATTCAATTGTGTATTGGCTTTGTAGAATACGGCTTCAAGCAGTTTATTGCCAGCTAATTTCACCGCCTGAATCAGGGTATCATTTCTTAATACATTGAATGGTAATTTTTGCGATGGAATACCATCTCCAGCATAAACTACATATCCATACGTTCCGTTTGTTACTTTTTGTCCATGATCTACCCAAAGGCGAAGAATATCTGCTTTCCCTGGTAAGTTTTGAACTTTCTCGTTGGTTTGATTCATTTTTACCCAGTTGGTTTTCTTGCTTTCACAAACAAAAGAGGCATTCCTGGTAAATTCAGGTAGAATGGTATAAGCAAATTTACCCTTTTGCGACACCCATATTGGTTTTTCATTTACCATAAATGATTGTATCCCGGTAACCGCAGGACGGGATACTCCATTTTCGATAATAGTTACCTCATTTTCTTTGGCCGTTTGATCGATAGTGGTGCGTATTGATCCGTCCATTTTCGGATTTAAATTGGTAATTCCTGCCCCAAGAGCCACGAAATAATCACCCAACATAAAATAAGACTTGTATGCTTTCACTCCATACAAAGTCGGATTTTCCCCAACACTTGTGCCCTTATCATTCACATCATCCTTATCGGAGCCATTCATTTTTTCAAAAATAAACCCGGCCACGGCATTTTCATCACCGTTGGTAGCTGAACCCGCAAAATTATACCTACTGCAATAACCCCTCCAATTGGTAACCGGAGTTAGTTTATCCATTCCTTCACGGGCGGTTACTCCGGGAGCAGCTGTCACATCCCAGCCCCCAAATATTTTATTATATTCATTTCCTTTTTTCTGAAAAATTGTCATTCCATCGGCTGTGAAAAAATTATATTTATCAGCAAAACCTGCACTTTCCAGGCCGTCACAACGAGCGGAAGCCATGTTTACAAGGATATGGTACTTCTCATTTTTTTTAATCAAATCATCATTATTAAAAAATGATCTTGTCCCATTATAACCACTATTTGGATAATTGATCATTTTGATATTATTTCCTGCCGATTCCTTATCCAATTGTTCGAGCTCTTTTTTTTCCTCAGCGGTAAAGGAGTCTTTCCAGTCTTTGAGAATTGTTTTTAACATACCCAAATAGTGAATAGATCTACTATCTACATTATATCGCATGGAATAACGATCAAGGCAGGGTAAATTATATCCTTTATAATAATACCAATTACTTCCCCTGAAAAAATTAAGCAAAGCATCTGTATTTTCTTTTGTCAATTTCTTTTCCCAGGCGGTACCCTTTAGAGAAGTAAGCATGTTTAAAGCTGCCATTGTTCCATCAATAGGGTATCCCCATACCAAACTTTGTTTCCCATGTCCCCAACCTGCTCCGTCAACAGTAAAACCCTCCGTCCAGAAAGCCTCATTAAAAGTGTTTTGGGAGGTCATGCTAATTCCATTTTGYGAAACTTCCGCTATCAGATCAACCATCGGAATGGATTTGTACATGTATGCCACCAATAATAATGGCCGATAGGCCAACGCATTGCCGCCTACCCACCACACATGTTTTCTGAATCGATCAATCTGCACTACATTTTTATCCGTTTCATCATTTCTAAAAGGTTGCGTCCAGGCTTGTAAAGCTACTGCCTTCAACATATCACAAGTAGCATTTAGCCGCGTGTTTTTGCCATTCTCCGTCGCATTCATTTGTTTTAAGAAAGCAAAATAAATGTTAACCGCAGCTGTAGGCAGGGCAAAACAGGATGCATG
>NZ_JBFTQI010000312.1:0-6403 GCF_056398925.1 Pedobacter sp. 01T416_2 | reverse complement strand
CAATACCATAGTGTCTTGTGAAACCCGCAAAATTGTTTTTTATGACCCAAATATCGTACTATCTTTAACTTCACTCGTAAATGGTTTAGACCTTCTGGAGCACCAGTGTGATCCAGTTTACATTTACAACGATTTTATTTATAAAATTGATGGCCTGAGTACTTCTATATTCTCAAAAATATTGGATCCTGAATTTTTTGTTGTAAATAATGGGAAATATCAAGTAGAAGAACAGCCAGGAAGGGTTGCTGCATTATTTCTGGATAAGAGGCGGATGTTGGAAGAGCAAATTACGGAAAAGAATACTATTCTATTTGAAAATGATAGATTCTTTCTTCCTAAAAATCTTCAGCTTTCAAAAATGGATTTAGCAATGTTGAAATGTGAGATGTATTTACTTAAAGAAAGGGCAAAACCTTCTAATAAAAGCGTGTAAAATATGACCCTAAATAATGAGCAAAACTTCTTTTGCCTGAAAGATAGGCTCGCCGGTAATTATGGATTGTACAACGGTATGATGGGCCTTTGCATAGCTTCATTTCAGCTTTTTAAGGTGTCGAACGTTGAGGCATGGCGTAATATTGGCATTGAACTACTTAAAGAAATAGAAAATAATATTGAAACGATTGAAAATCAGGATTTTGATTGTGGTTGGCTTGGGATAGGATGGGGTATAGAGCATTTATCTCAAAATGCTTTTATCCAGATTGATACAAATGAGGTATTGGAACAATTCGATGATGAAATATTTAATGCAATAGTTTTTACAAAATCGCCTGATATTTCACTTGGAAAAGGAACTATGGGACGATGTTTGTATTTATACAAACGACTTATTGCAAGGAATCAAGCCCCAATTCGATACCGACAAATTTGCCTTTTAGAGACTTTGGTACTGGCAATGGATGAGCTTTGTGATTATTTCCGGATTGATGAAGAATCGCTATTTATGCTAATCAGCGAAAAAGAAGGTATAAATCATTTATCTCAATGCATCGTTTTAATGACTAAAGTTTTAAGCGCAAAGATCAATACCACCAAGGTTAGGTCGTTGCTGCTAAAATTACTTAAATATCTATCCATACTTTCAAGGGAAGAAGAAAATATATTGAATTTAACTTACTTGCMGCTATGGCAATCCTATCATTTTGCAATTGAAAGATTAGGTTCACGGTTAGATTTTCTATGTTCGAAAGAAAAATTAGACAGAATCAAAGAATTTGATATAGATGGGGCAGATGTGAAGGCATGGAATAACGATATATATATATTACTTAATAGTATTCAGGACAAAAATGGGCAAGTGGATAATTCTACATGGCGAGAAGCATGGTTGAAAACAACTGATTTTTAATAAATTAACGTAGATTTAAATAAAATGGTGTAAGGGTCTCAGGCCATGATAAATAAGGTAACTTATGAATAATTTAGAGATCCATTAAATAAAAAACAATCTAAAAATGAAAAGATTAACGTTAAAAAAGAGCCAGTTTGGTTCTGGAGAGGTACTTTCAAGGTATCAAATGAAAAATGTTTTGGGCGGTGTTGAAAAGCCTACCACGACAAAATGTTTAGCGGACGATGCGAGCTGTGGATCTCTTACAGCCGCGTGTTGCCATCGTTGTGTTGGAAATAAGTGCTGGCCAAATGACCCCGTTTAGAAGGTAGTAAAATTGGAGCATATCTTTAATCTCCATTTTTCTTTCATCTCATTTGGATGAATTAGTATGTTCAATCACACAACAACAATATTTAGTGCGGGACAGGTTTATTGATCTACCGCACTAAATTCTCAACGTAACGTTTCAATATGAGATATCGACATTTAATCTTTTTCCTTCTAGTCTTCAACTTTGTTAAATTAAAATCTGCCTTGGCACAGGAAAAAAATATAGGGTACTTAGTTAATGGGGATATTAACAAGTTAGAAGGTAAGATATTCTTGTTAAAATATGGGGGTAGCGTGATAGATTCTACAACTGTTAAAAATCATCGGTTTAAGATTACGGGACATATTAAAGAGCCTTATTTATATGCACTTGTAAAAAAAAATGGAGATTTTTTGGCGACATTTGTACTAAAGGGAAATCCAATTGACTTGTCTGGTGATATTAAAACAGTCAAAATCTCTGGAGATAATGAACAAGAAATCGATAAAAAATGGATAGAAAGAACTACAATTTTTAATTCACGAAGAGATTCATTGCAGGGAATTATATCTAAAGATAGCTTAGCAAAAGATAAATTATCTCAAGTTGACGCAGATGAACTTGATTTTGTTAATCATGAGATTATTTCAAAGAATCCTAACAAATTCCTGAGCCTTCTATATTTGAAATTATACATTCGGAAATTTGATGTGGATACCGCCAGTAAATTGTTGAACAGCCTAAATACAACACTTCAAAATCAAGAATTAGGAAAGCTTATTTCAGCTAGAATAGCTTTTGAAAAACACAAGGTAAACAATTCTCCAAGTAATCAAGCTCCTTTGTTTTCCATGAATGATAATGCAGATAATCTCATCAAATTATCTGATTATCGAGGGAAATATGTCTTTTTAAATTTTTGGGCAAGCTGGTGTATTCCCTGTAGACAGGAAAATCCTAGTTTAATTGGTATTTACAAGAAACTAGATAAAAGTAAATATGAATTCATTAGCGTTTCACTAGACAAAAATAAAGCAGATTGGTTAAGGGCGATCAAAGAAGATAAATTAGCTTGGGTTCAGGTCCGCGATGAAGCAGGGGCAGATTCAAAAGTATCTTGGGAATACAATATTAAAAGCATTCCTCAAAATTTTTTAATTGATCCAAACGGTAACATTATTTTTTCTGGCGATGAGTCGGTTAGATACCTTGAAAGTCTAATTAAACTTTAACAATGATTTTTTTGCCAAAATTCAATTCTTGAATTTATTTTAGACAAATTCTGAAATATCAATTGGTGAAATAATCTTATCTCCATGGTCTTGGGAATGCTTTCTATATTCCTCAAAATGATTTGGATTATCTGCGTTTGCACTGGTTCTGTAAATATCAAAGGTATCCCCCCAATTATAAATTAACGTCGACTCACCATCTTCATCAATATAAATATCATCAGAATTAATTAATGGATTTAACCATTTCAAATGTTGATCCGTAGTTGAAGGGAAAAAACCAAAACTTCTAATATGATCTGACTTCACAAAAATTGAAGGCTCTAAAGTGTTTTGGGCGTATTCTATGCCATCACAATTTTTAAAGAATGACCATGCTGGCTTGTAAGCTGTTTTGCCTCCCCGAATTAAACCCTTTACCCCCTCTGATAAATGATCTTCCAAAAAGATGTCATCATCGTCCCAAAAGACTATGACATCTGCATCATTTGGGATATAATTTAATGCGTCACTATAGATGGCGCCTAAACTTTTGAATGGTAGTTTGGTTTCGGGATCAATATTATTATTAACCAATGTTACTATACCAGGTTGGATATTGGGATTTAATGTCTGAATGACTTCGGAATTTTGGTAAATGAGCAAATGCTTATCAACATATTTTTGGTTTAAAAAAAGAGAAAGACTTCTTTCTGAGCAATAGTGTCTGCCACAAGTTGCCATTATAGCTGTGATTTTCATATAATTGAAAAGGTATTATTAAAAGTAATTAATTTTTTAGAAAGTATTTACTTGGCTAAATAATAAATAATGTTTGGAAATTTTGAATTTAGTTTTAGTTGTACTCTCAGTGTTTCGGTTTTATGCAGGATTCAATTTTAGATATAAAAGAGAATTGGATATTACTATAATTGGAGTATGAATTTTTTCACTGCAACTTTATTGTAATAATGTTGAGAATTAATTCAAAAAGAAAAGCTGTTGCTTATTTGATTTTTATAATTTCTATATTGCATAGGTTCGATTTTAGCCTTTGTTTGCAAGAATTCATAAACAATATTTTGATTATAATTTTTGTGTAAGGATAGTTAGCAGATTGGACAAAAGCTATCACAGATAAAGCACTAATTTTTGAAAACATTTACTTATTATAAGCAACCTGATCAGATGGATTGCGGTCCGACCTGCCTACGAATGGTAGCTAAACACTATGGCAAAAATTTTACGCTTCAACGGCTAAGGGCAATCAGTGGTATTAACCGAGAAGGTGTTTCTTTGTTGGGCATTAGTGAGGCAGCAGAAAAGATTGGTTTCCGTACTTTGGGCACTAAATTGACTTTAGGTCAATTGTTGGAAACAGAACTGCCAACGATCATACACTGGAATCAAGATCATTTTGTTGTACTCTATGGAATTAAAAAAGGTAAGTACCATGTTGCCGATCCGGGTAAAGGATTGACTGTTTATAGCCAGTCGGAATTTGTGAAGCGCTGGCTCAGTACTCATGATAATGAACATAGTCAAGGAATCGCTTTACAACTTTCTCCTACGCCATCTTTTTACGACCAGGCAGGAGATAAGAATAAAGGTCTTAATTTCAGTTTCTTAGCGCGTTACATATATCGCTACAAACAATTAATAGGACAACTCTTCATGGGATTAGCTGTAGGTACTTTGCTTCAACTTATTTTTCCATTTCTTACGCAGTCTGTGGTTGATATCGGCATCAATACTAAAAATCTTGATTTTATCTATATTATCTTAATTGCCCAAACTATGCTTTTTCTAGGGCGCTTGAGTGTAGATTTTATCAGGTCTTGGATACTTCTCCATATAAGTACTAGGGTAAATATTTCTATTCTGACAGATTTTCTCATTAAATTGATGAAACTGCCGATGAGCTTTTTCGATACAAAGATGACTGGCGATATCATGCAACGGATGAATGATCAACACCGAATAGAGTCTTTTTTAACAGGTTCAACGTTGAATACAATTTTTTCCATGTTCAATCTAGTCGTTTTTACCATCATTTTGGCCTATTATAACATTCATATATTTGTGATCTTTTTGATAAGTAGCGCATTATATTCACTTTGGGTTATGGCTTTTTTAAAACGGAGAAGAGATCTTGACATTAAACGGTTTGATATTTCAGCCAAAAATCAGAATAGTATAGTTCAGTTGATAGGTGGTATGCAGGAAATAAAATTGAACAACTGCGAGCAGCAAAAGCGGTGGGAATGGGAACATCTGCAGGCTGGCCTTTTCAGGTTCAGTATTAAAAGTTTATCGCTAGGGCAACTACAGCAAGCTGGTGCTTTCTTTATTAACGAAGGTAAAAATATCTTGATTACTTTTCTCGTGGCTAAGTCCGTAATAAATGGCGATTTGACCTTAGGAGGAATGATGGCAGTACAATATATTATAGGTCAGGTAAACAGCCCAATAGAGCAGTTGCTAGGATTTATACAATCTTTTCAAGATGCAAAAATCAGCCTGGAACGACTGAACGAAATCCATGAAATGGACGATGAGGAGCCTGTCAGCCAACAATTTCTTAAACAATTACCAAGTAACCAAAGCATTTCGGTTAATAATTTAAGCTTTACCTATCCAGGCGCGGGAAATGAACCAGTTCTTAAAAGCATAGACCTATCAATTCCTCAGGGCAAAACCACCGCCATAGTTGGGATGAGCGGTAGTGGAAAAACTACATTACTCAAACTCCTGCTTAGATTTTATACTCCTCAAAAAGGTGATATTAGAATAGGAGCTAGTTATCTTGATCAAATTAGCCATGGTTATTGGCGTAAACAATGCGGAACAGTTATGCAGGATGGTTTTATTTTTTCGGATAGTATTGCCAAAAATATTGCCGTGACTGATGAATATCCAGATACAAATAAGCTACAGCACGCTATCAAAATAGCAAATATTGAAGATTTAATTGATAGCCTACCATTAGGATTGAATACCAAAATTGGTGCTGAAGGCAACGGAATAAGTGCAGGACAGAAACAGCGAATTTTAATAGCACGAGCTGTTTATAAAAATCCAGAATATATCTTTTTCGATGAGGCAACGAATGCATTAGACGCCAATAATGAAAAGGTAATTATGGAAAATTTAAATGATTTTTTTCAAGGTAGAACGGTAGTTGTAGTGGCTCATCGCCTAAGTACAGTTAAAAATGCTGATAATATTGTGGTGCTGGATAATGGGATTATTGTAGAACAGGGAACCCATGAAGATCTTACAAAAAGTAAAGGAGAATACTACAGTTTGGTTAAAAACCAGTTAGAGCTTGGTAACTAATATAATTATAAAAATGCCAATAACACAAAAAAAAATATACCAGAATAGTGAAGAGGTAAATGAAATCATTAATGCTGTACCCAACTGGATTTTACGCTGGGGCATTACATTGATTTTTGCCGTTCTGGGTGGCATTATTTTGCTTTCGGCATTGATAGAATATCCTGATGTTGTCAAAACGAGTCTGAAGGTAAACTCGTTAAA
>NZ_JBFTQI010000311.1:0-6404 GCF_056398925.1 Pedobacter sp. 01T416_2 | reverse complement strand
GCTATACACTACTGGGTCTAAATCTTTTTTACAAGAAAACTGCAAAAGTACAACTGCAGTAATTGCCAGAATAATCTTATATCTTTTCATCTTTTTATCTTTATTAATCCTATTAATCAGGAAAGTATTACTAATTGATGGTTAACTTTATACCCGCAGAGAATGTTCTGAATGCCGGAAACGCATTAAAATCTATTCCTCCTCCAAAGTTACTACCTGAATGCGAATTCACCTCTGGATCTGTTCCTGTATAATTGGTAATCGTAAATAAATTTTGCGCCTCAGCATACACCCTTAAACCTTTAATCACTTTGATGTGATCTAACAATTTGGTTGGCACATTATAACCAAACGATACAGATTTTAATCGCAAATAAGACGCATCTTCTACAAAACGAGAGTTTACGTAACTACCAAACGTTGTTAAAAAATATCCCTCACGAGGTATTTCGGTATTTTCGTTAACTCCTGCAACAAATCTATTTAATGCATCTGCCCCAGTAGTAGATTCTAATACCAATCTGTTCATATTATATAATGAATAACCGAACGAACTTTGGAAGAAAATATTTAAGTCGAAACCTTTATAATGAAAATCGTTTCCAAAACCCATGGTAAAACGGGGAGTCGAATTTCCCAAATAGGTCATATCATCTGGTGTAATTTTACCATCACCATTGGTATCCTGATATTTTGGATCGCCGGCTTTAGAACCAGGTTGTGGGGCATAAGTCTCCCCTGTTTTAATTACACCTGCGTAAACGTACCCAAATAATTCACCAAGTTCTCTACCCGGCATCATTCTTGAAAACTCACGACCAGACACCGTGCCACTTGGGTTTGCCGTATTTACAGAAATTTGGTTAACTGGGCCTAAAGACAATACTTTTTGCCTGTTCATCGCAATATTAAAATTAGTATTCCACGTAAAATCATCATTACGAACATTTACTGTATTCACCATAAATTCAATCCCGCGGTTTTGAATCGAGCCAGCATTTACCAATTGCGAATTAAAGCCCCAATACTGTTCAATTGGGATATTAAGTAATAAATCGGTAGTTTTCTTAGCATAAAGATCAATACTAGCATTTATACGTCCATTTAAAAAACCCATGTCTAGCCCCACATTAAACTGAGTTGTGCTTTCCCATTTTAAGTTTGGATTTGGTAGGGTTTTAGGCTCAGTTCCGATTTGTAAAGGGCTACCTGGATTAAGGACAGTACTGTAATTGGTAAAGGTTGATAAATAGAGGTAATTAGGAATACGATCATTACCGGTAACACCAAAACTTGCTCTCAATTTTAAATTAGAAAAAGTATTCAGGTTTTTAATAAATTCTTCATCAGTAAATTTATAGGCAATCGCTCCTGATGGAAAATATCCATATCTAAAATTTTCCCCAAATTTGGAAGATCCATCTCTCCTTAAAGTAAAAGATGCTAACAATTTATCATTATAAGCATAATTCAATCTTCCATACAATGAATTAAAAGTAGCTTGTTCTTTAAAGCTATTGTAACCACCCGCAAGATTGCTTATAGTTACAGCTGTACCATTAGGTAATGCACCAGCACTTAAATTATAAAATAAGAACTCGTCTGTTCCGAAACCTTTACTACCTGCGGCAAGAAAATCATTCACATCCTTTTGACTAGATGTACCGACCAAGGCTGTAAAATCATGATTACCAGTTTTATATTTATAGGTTAAGTAGTTCTCTACCAACCATCTAAATGTGGTTGAACTTTTTTGTGCTGCGATACCGCCGTTTTTTGCTCCTGCACTTAACGTTCTAGGTATGTATTGTCCCTCATTAAGGTTGGTATACTCTGCACCGGTACCTAAATGATAAGTTAAACCTTTAATAATTTGATAGTCCAAAGAAATATTTCCATTTACTAATTTATTGGTACTCGTATTGGTGGGTTCTAACAAACTGGCCAATGCATTATCTTTACCCTGATAACGATAATAACTTCCATCGGCATTGTAAACCGGAATATTTGGCAATGCGGTTAATAAACTAAATAATGGTGCGGTAATATCTGCCGAGTACGATTGTTGCAATACTTTCGAACTTGAGCCATAAAAGTTAGCGCCCAACTTTAAACGTTCGTTAAGGGTTTTCTCAGCACCAATTCTGGCTGTATATTTCTCTAGTCCTGTGCCTTTTAAAACACCTTTCTGATTAATGTAGTTTCCTGACACATAAATTTTCGAATTCTGATCACCACTGCTAATGCTCAAACTTCGGTTATGTACCGAAGCATTTTGAGTAGCTTCATCCAGCCAATTGGTATTTGCGATTGCAAAAGAAGGTGGAAAAGGCGCGGGTTTACTATCTTCAATAGCTGTTGCATTTTGAATCGCAGTGTATTGTTGGCCGTTTAACAATGCAGGCTTATAAGTTAAAAACTGATTACCATTGGATAAATCTAAATCAATAGCTACCCTACCAGCCTTACCTTTTTTGGTGGTAATTAAAACCACACCGTTACCTCCTCTTGCACCATAAATAGCTGCTGATGAAGCATCTTTTAAAATCTGGATATCCTCAATATCATTCGGGTTAATGGTACTACCATTATCTGAGATAAATCCATCCACAACATAAAGCGGGCTATTGGTTGTATTGATGGAATTACCTCCCCTTACAGTTATCGACATTCCGGCTCCTGGCGCAAAACTTGTTTGTTGCACCTGTACACCTGCAGCCTTACCCTGAATGGCTTGACCAATATTTGATGTAGTACCACCAAGATTTAAATCGTCGCTCTTGATAGAACTGATTGAACCTGTCAAATCTGTTTTACGTTGTGTACCATAGCCCACAACCACAACTTCGTTTAGCTTATTTAAATCTTCTTCCAGGTTTACCGTTACTACATTTGAAGCACCTATGGTAACCCGTTGTGTTTTATAACCTACAAGTGTAAAGTTTAACACCCTTAATTTGCCCTTTAAGGTGATGGTAAACTTACCGTTAGCATCAACCGATGTTCCGTTTTTCACATCAGTTTCTGTTACTGATGTTCCAACAGCCGGCAGTCCTTTTTCATCTTTCACCGTCCCGGTAACAACCGTCTGCGCACTGGCTGCAATGGGGATCATAATAAATAAAGAACAATAAATAAATTTAAAAAGAGCATTAAAAAATGAGCGGCTTAGTATAGGAACAGATGTCCTACAATTCCCATTTGTTGGTTTGTAAATTTTAATCATAGCGGTTTTGGTTATAGCTGATTGTTGCTAAAAGGATAAAATGACTTTTAATTCTTAGTAGGATAATATTAGGAATTAAAGCGTGTATTTATATGCAAAAACACTGCGCAATCGATTGACTAAACACCCTGGATGTACTAAAACCACGTAGATTAGAATTAAACCAATATAAATTAAGCCATGATAATTAAGAATAGGTGATTAAGGCATGGAACTGATTTTGGAAATGATCTCCAGAAATAGCTTATCTCTACTTTGAATCGGACTTTCTGTATTGGTTCTGATAATGAGATTGGCGTTTAATGCAGGCTCGAACCTGGCGCTAACTCCTGTAAAATTTGAGATTAGGTTTTGGTCAGCATCTTTGTATAAACCTTTTACATCTCTTTCTTTGCATATTGCCAATGGGCAATCTAAAAAGACTTCAAAATACAGTTCTCCAATAATTTGAGCGGCCAATGCCCGATATTGCTCAAGAGGGGTGATGAATGAACAAATCGTAATGATATTGCTCATCATCATAATTTTAGCTATTTCCGCCGCCCTTCTAATGTTTTCTGCCCTATCGGCTTCGCTAAAGCCCAAATCTTTATTAATACCTTCCCGAAGTACATCTCCATCTAATGTTATAGCGAAAAAGCCTTCTTCTTCGAGCTTTTCCTTTAATAAAGTAGAAATAGTTGTTTTTCCGGAGCCCGATAATCCAAATAGCCAAACTACTATTCCTCTTTGACTGGGAATTACATAACCATTTTGAGTTGTAGTTTGAAGCGGCATAGTTTTATTAAAATTAATCAACCTTACACAAAAAGCCTTCGTTTAGCAAAGATTCCTTGTTGTATAACATTTCACGACCAGATAATGTATTGATATTACATCCGCTAAATAAAATAATGGCATGGCCGGCAGCAGTATCCCATTCCATGGTTGGTCCGGTGCGTAAATAAATCTGTGCCTTACCTTCTGCTAACAAACAGAATTTAAGAGAGCTGCCTACCGAAATAAAATTGACTATCGGATATTTGCTGAGAATTGCTTTTTCTTCTCCATCTGCATGTGATCTGCTTATCGCAGCTGTCCATTCATTGTTCTTCTTAACCGCTTTAATTTGAATTGGATCTTCGCCGGGGATCTGTTTCCAGCTTCCAGAAGACGCCTCACCATAATACAATAAATTTTGTACCGGGATATAAATTACCCCCAGCACAGGTAACCCATCACGGATTAAAGCAATATTTACAGTAAACTCACCATTTCGTTTAATAAACTCTTTGGTTCCATCCAACGGATCTACGCACCAATATACTTCCCAGTTTTTCCGCTCTTCGTAAGGAATATTTTTTCCTTCTTCAGATATAATTGGGATGGCTGGATATAACCGTTTCAGGTCGCGACATATCATATCGTTTGCAATTTTATCAGCCTTAGTTAAAGGAGAAGAATCGCTTTTGGCTGATACCTCAAAATCTTCATCATGATTGTAAACGGTTAAAATTGCCTTCCCCGCCTCAACAGCTATTCTTAGTATGGCATTTATATCAATGGTACCTATCATTTTACGCTAAACTTTTACGGCTAAATTCTTAGCCTTAATTTCTTTTAATATCTCCAGTTGAGGTCCTCTGTTATCAAGATCAGATTGACGGGCACTTAACAGGACGTCTTTCCTAAGAAGTTCATTTTCAACACCATACTGCTCTACCTCTTCACCAGAAATTAGTTTATTTTTATTCTCAGGGCGATCTAAAACATAGCCCAAATCGGYTAAGGTTTGGTGATTAATACATTCGAATATGTCGATTTCTGCTGTACTCAATTCTCTCCGAAATTTACCACTATTATCTTTGATAATCGGTTTAGCCAGATTTTCCCACATTTCGCCGGCATTAGCGGTGGCTAGCGATTCTTTTGAGTTGTGAAAATCGAGCATTGTTTCAGCGTAATCAATTGCCAAAAACCTACATAAACTTTGAATAAGCTTTGCCGGATCTGCAATTAACTCCTCATAATTTAAAGAGAAAAAACGATCGTTGCTGATCTTTTTCGAAAGTTCGATACAGGCACTTTGATCTTTATGCCATTGTTTAGCTAAATGATAAATATGCTTTTCGCCTACAATTGCTTTTTTAAAAGAAAGGGCAACATCTCTCCCATCACGGTATAAATAAATATATTTCAGATTAGGCGAATGCATTTCCAAATCAGCAGCATAGTGTACATTGGCCATACTCTTACAGCACCAATATTTAGCTTTTTTTGCTATTGCGGCAGTTTCATATACCAATCGGTTAATCTCAAAAAGGCTGTAAGTTTTTGAATTTTCATAAATCCAAGCTTCATCCAGCTCAACGCCATCCCATGGCACAGGATTAGCCCTAACATAATTTACAACATCGTTAATTAATATCTTATATTTTGCTTCGGTTAAAAAACCATATAATTCTAACAATGGCACAAAAGTGACCAAAATATGAGGTGGGTGCGGAGAGGCAATCTGATTAGATTGGTCTAATATTACCCTGAGTAAGTTGGAACCAGATCTTTGCGTTCCGATGATCTGGATACCATCTGGTTTAAAAAAGCTTTCCATTATATAAAATCGATACTGTTCCCAAAAAAATAGCGCCGAGTATTAAATATACCGGGCTTAATTTATACTTATAGCTTAATATTAATGAAACTACACACATTGCTCCAACCAAAAGTGTTCGTGGCTGCAATAATAATATTTTTATAGCTGATGATATGATCAGGCCGATTACCACCACCTTAATTCCCGATATCATACTTTTGATCAAGGGGTGATCTTTGGTTTTATTAAAGATTTTTGAAACAACAATCATTAAAATAGCAGATGGAACAAACATACTACAGGTAGCAACCAGTGCACCTAAAAAACCGGCTAACTTAAAACCAATGAATGTTGAGCTCACCAGAATTGGCCCGGGTGTAACCTGACTAAAAGCGATTACATCTATCAATTCCCTTGCGCTCAACCACTTCATATCTTTTACCAGTAACGACTGCATAATGGGGATAACGAGGTATCCACCTCCAAATAAGGAAATGCTAATGCCTGAAAAAATGGTTCCGATCTTAAAATAGATGCTTTGATAAGATTTAAATGCACCAGTAATAAATAAAACCTGGTTGATGAACAAAACAGTAACGGCAATAA
>NZ_JBFTQI010000310.1:0-6416 GCF_056398925.1 Pedobacter sp. 01T416_2 | reverse complement strand
CTTAAATCGAGAGCGGGAATGATCCTCAGTGCTTCTACAACATCACCTTTAACAGGATCTAATTTTTTATACGATAAAGGCAATCTGATTTTAAATTTTTCCGCCTCTATTTTCAGCGACAACAGCACATTAACAGGCGATTGCATTTCTGGAAGCCCGATTAAAGTATCGTTAGCTACGCTGAATGTTGCCGCATCTTTTGCAGGCTTGGCTAACCAATAAGGTTCAGTAAGTGCCGCGTCTGCCGGAATCTGGATTTTACGTTCAATGGTAATCAGCGAGTCGTTAGCAAGCTTTCTATTTAAATTATCTGTCTGGTTTAACCAGTTCACACCTTCAATAATAACAGGGGTGGCCGATCTTGAAATTAAGTTTAAACGAAAATTATAACTATTGCCGGCAATTGCTTCGGGTTGATTGGTTACCACCTCACCCATAAAACCTATACTGCTTAAAATGATGTTATCGATAGCCGCAAGCTTATCTTTTCTCAAGGCTGCATCCTGCAATTCGGCAATTTTCTTTCTCAGCATCAACAATCCGTGCAGGCTCTTATCGGGTTGGTTATAATTGAAAGATAACAGGATAATATCGATTAGTTCATCAATATCGCCTATACCTTTGTCTGACCAGTTAAGGCTTAAGCCATCGAACAAAGTTCTTTTAGCAGGATCGCCTAAAACATTTGTAAAATAATCGGAACGTACACCGGCCACCGATTGTGTTCCTGCTCCCTGGCTTTTGTGTAAACTTCGGCTTAATCCTGCCAGCTCACCATAACCCATTCCCAATTGTGCGTCGTATTGCCCAACAGTTGCCTTTAATTGATTTTCGGCTGTGGTATTTACTGAACCAAACCTAAAAGTGTTCCACAATAGTCTTTTTGGTTGCCAAACAGATACATATTTAAGCTGGTTTGGAAACATATTTTTATCAGCAGCAGCCTTAAATGCTTTTTCCGCCACAACCGCCGAAGCAGCATGCTGACCGTGACCCGCAGCAGCAGTTGGCGGGAAACGACAGATAATTACATCCGGCCTAAATTTTCTGATCACCCAAACCACATCGGCGGTAATGCTATCGGCATCCCACTGTTTAAAAGTATCGTTGGTATTTTTAGAGAATCCGAAATCGATTGCCCTGGTGAAAAATTGTTGCGCACCGTCCAATCTACGGGCTTCCAAAAGTTCGTGTGTTCTGATCAGGCCYAAGGCTGCACCTTGTTCGGTGCCCAAAAGGTTTTGTCCGCCGTCTCCCCTGGTAAGCGACAAATAAGCTGTTTCTACGTTTTGATCGTTGATTAACCAAGATAATAAACCAGTATTCTCATCATCGGGGTGAGCAGCCAGATATAAAACTTTCGGAAGGTGTTTTAACGTTTTTATCTCTCTATAAATTTCAGAAGATCTGGCTGGGCGTACTTGTTGGGCAGCACAAAAAACTGCTGGAAAGCAAAATATGAATATTGCGGTTAGTCTCTTAAACATAGAATTTGTTTTGCAAAAACCAAATATGCTCAAAAAGCTTTTACTTTAATGCTTCGGAAACGAAAAAGGTACAAAATAAGTCCGGAGTTGGAAGTCTGGAGTCGGGAGACCAAAGCTTAAAGACCAAAGATAACCATACATTTGTCAGTCTGAGCGTAGTCGAAGACCTTACTCGGTTTTACGAAAAATCATTTAATCTCAACCAGTGGTCTATGTCTCCACAGGTCACTCCTTTCTTTTCTAAATCCAATTTAGCAATATTTATCCTTTCGTTCTGTGAGGACACAGACCGAGGAAAAAGGAGTTGGGAGTCTGGAGTCGGAAGCCTGAAGTTTAAAAACCAAAGTTGTTTATTTTATCCACCTCATCATCTTTCGATATTTTTATACTTAATATTGCAGCATAAATTTTACCTATGAATGGCATGGTGCTCATCATCGATGATGAAAAGAAAATCTGCAGTTTRCTTTCCAGGATTATAGAATTAGAAGGATTTAAGACCTTACAAGCCAATACTGGAAAAGAAGGCCTTAAATTGCTTAAAAATAACGATGTCAGCATTGTAATCAGCGATGTTAAACTACCTGATGTTAATGGAGTAGCGCTGGTTAAAGATGTCAAAGCCATAAAATCTTATGTCGAAATTATAAATCTTACTGCTTACGGCACCATTGCCGATGGCGTTTTGGCAATTAAAAACGGGGCATTCGATTATCTGGTAAAAGGCGATGATAACGACAAGATTATTCCGCTTTTGTACAAGGCGATGGATAAATCAAATCTGCAGCGCAGGGTTTCCGATCTGGAAAACAAAATTGCTAAAAAACACAGCTTCGAAACCATAATCGGTCAATCAAAAGCTTTAAAGGAAGCGATTGATCTGGCCAAGAAAGTAAGTGCAACCGATACAACTGTTTTGTTATTGGGCGAAACTGGAACTGGAAAGGAAGTTTTCGCTCAATCTATCCATTACGAAAGCCCTAGGGCAGCAAAACCATTTGTGGCCTTAAATTGCAGTGGCTTTAGCCCTGATTTACTGGAAAGCGAACTCTTCGGATACAAAGCCGGGGCTTTTACTGGGGCCAATAAAGACAAGAAAGGCCTGTTGGAAGAAGCTAATGGTGGCACATTATTACTGGATGAAATCGGCGAGATGAACCTCGATTTACAGGCAAAGCTATTGCGTGTACTCGAAAGTCAGACTTTTATCAAAGTAGGCGATACCCAAACGCAACAGGTAAATGTTCGGATATTAGCCGCCACAAATAAAAATTTAAAAGCCGATGCAACTTCTGGAAAATTCCGCTCCGATCTTTATTATCGGCTTTCGGTTTTCACCATTACCTTACCACCGTTACGCGATCGGAAAGCCGACATCCCTGCATTGGCAAAACACTACTTAAAAGAATTTGCAGATAAAGTAAACCGATCAGCACCAAAAATGGATGATAAAATTTTATCAATATTGAGCGATCATAGCTGGAAAGGAAATATCCGGGAACTTAAAAATGTGATCGAACGTTTGGTAATCCTGTCGGATGGAGATACCTTAAGCGCTACCGCCTTACCTCCCGAATTTTTTGAATTTGCACCAATAGAAAATGATTATAATCTACAACAGATAGAAAAGCAACACATTCAAAAAGTACTCATCCATACCAAAGGGAATAAAACAGAAACCTCGCGATTACTGGGGATTGGTTTAACCACACTTTACCGTAAAATAGAAGAATACCAGATTAAGGAAATTTAAAGGCTGGAAGGTGGAGGGCCGGAAGGTAAAAGTTGGAAAGTTAAAAGGTTGCAAGTCTAATCATCGCAATAAGATTAGGCCAACAAGCGTTGAATTGCCTATCGTCTCAAACGATTAAATCGTATTACTATTTATGCACTCGTTTGGAAACGAGCGCAAGCATTGAAAAAGTTAGAGAGTTGAAAGGTTTTAAGTGCAACGGCCAGTCTCCCATCAACCGTCTCACATCTCATATCTAGTCTCTCAAATCTCACATTCCCTATGCGCCAAATCTGATCCATTTATCACCTTCGTGACCAAAGATAAAAGAACCCGGGTGTAACATTTCGGCGATATCTTCTATTAGCGAGACGGCATTTTCAGCAGTTCTTTCGCGGTTAACATCGTCATTTAATAAAATGATTCTGTTGTTTTGTACCGCTTGCCAATCGGTATTTAATGCCGCAGGTACTTCTCTCATTAAATCGGTTAAAGTTTTACCCGGCTGATAGTAAATAATAAAAACAGCGCTTAGTATGTCAGTCGCTATCATTCCACCTGCCAGCGAAATTTCTTCCGATAAAAAATATTCCGGATTGTTGCTCGTATCTAAGCAGGCTACAGGCATTTTATCCATAAACTTAATCTTGTGCTCCACTAAATCTAAACGTTCCTGTAATTCTTCTTGGTGAGCAGCATCGAGGCCGATAAATAAATCGTTTAAAAAAGACATCTGCATTAAATTTATTAATTTGTGCAAAAATAACATTCCTGATCGCATGCGAGGCTCATTTAATTATATATTTTGGTTTTTTTGTGTAAGCTTATTCTTTTCTTGTAAGGAAAATGCTGATCATCAGGACAAAAAAGTCTTCAATATTAATCTCGATCAGGGTTTAACCTCTATTGATCCGGCCTTTGCGCGCAACCAGAATGCCATCTGGATGACCAACCAGATTTTTAATGGTTTGGTACAGATCGATTCATCCTTGCAAACACTGCCCTGCATAGCCAAAAGCTGGCAGGTTTCGGAAGATGCTTTAACTWACACTTTTAACCTGCGTAAGGATGTTTACTTTCATGATGATCCTATTTTTAAAAATGGCAAAGGCCGAAAAGTAACCGCAAGTGATTTTGTATATAGTTTTTATCGTTTAATCGATCCAAAGGTCGCCTCATCGGGCGGGTGGATTTTTAGTGATAAAGTGAAGGATAAGCATAATTTTATCGCGTTAAATGATTCTACTTTCCAGATCAAACTGGTGCGTCCTTTCCCACCCTTTATGAGTTTACTTACTACACAATACTGCTCTGTTGTACCCAAAGAAGTTGTAGAACATTATGGTAAGGATTTCAGAAGTCATCCTGTTGGCACCGGCCCTTTTAAATTTAAATACTGGAAAGAAGGTGAAATATTAGTGCTTTTAAAAAACGAGCATTATTTTGAAAAAGACGCCAAAGGAATGGCATTACCCTACCTTGATGCTGTAAAAGCCAGCTTCATCACCGATAAACAAAGTGGTTTCATGAGTTTCCTGAAAAAGGACCTGGATTTCTACTATAATGTTGACGGCAGTTACCGCGACGATATCCTGACCAAAAGCGGAAAAATGACCTCGAAGTACAAAGGAAAATTTACCTTAACCAAAAGCCCATACTTATGTACCGAGTATGTAGGTATATTGGTTGATACCAATCTTTCAATTGTGAAGAAATCGCCATTGCGCTTAAAAAAAATCAGGCAGGCCATTAATTATTCAATCGATCGCGACAGATTGATTAAATACCTAAGAAATGGCATTGGCATAGCGGCAACATCTGGTTTCATTCCTAAAGGCATGCCTGGTTTTGATAGCCTCGCTGTAAAGGGATATGCCTATAACCCAAAACTTGCTGCTAAACTTTTAGAGGAAGCTGGTTTCCCAGAAGGTAAAGGTATGGGAGAAGTAACCCTAAATACAACGACAACCTACAAAGACCTGATCGAATTTATTCAGGGCGAGCTTACTGCCGTAGGTATTAAAGTTAAAATTGATGTAAGCCCAAGTGCCAGCTTAAGGGATTTAATGTCGAAAAACAGCGTAAACTTTTTCCGTGGCTCCTGGCTGGCCGATTATGGCGATGGAGAGAATTTCCTTTCTATGTTTTATTCAAAAAATAAAGTCCCTTATGGACCAAATTACACTGCTTTTTACAATAAAGAATTCGATCAGCTGTTTGAGAAAAGCTATTATGAAACCGATAACGAAAAACGCTTTGAGCTGTATCGCAAAATGGATCAGATGGTAATGGATTATGCTCCTGTTGTTCCGCTTTTCTACGATCAATCTGTAGTGATGCTTCAGAACAACATTTCAGGTTATTCCTTTAATCCACAGAGTTTAATGATTTTGAAACGGATAAAAAAGAAATAGAAAAATCGTCAACTAAACGTTGTCTTCAACAAGCAACCATTGCTACTTCTTATCCATTAACTTCCTTTTAAGAAAATCGGYCGTTGCTTCACTCACCTTTAACCCGTTAGAAAATTTCATCCAATGATGGGTATCATCAGGAATGGCCAGAAATTCAAAATCAAACTTCTTATCTTCAAAACGCTTGGCAAGGTCAACACTCTGAGTAAAAGCAACATTCCTATCATCATCAGCATGTATAATCAATGTTGGCGATGTCCACGTGTTGATATAACTCACCGGAGATGATGATGTGGCTATCCTGGCGGCCAGTGCAGCATCTGGGGCAGGCTCCTTTCCTTCGGTTCCTGGATTACTAAACCTATAATTTACGCCATGGATATCTACCCCAGCTGCAAACAATTTAGAATCTTTTCCAAGTGCCAGCGCAGTTAAGTAGCCACCATATGAACCTCCATAAATGCCGATTTTATTTTTATTGATATCCTTCTGATTCGCTAACCATTCGCCTGCAGCCTTTATATCCTGATATTCTGCTGCTCCTTGTGGCCCGGCATTTAAAGGTTTATGAAAATCAAAACCATAACCAGTACCCAAACGGTAATTTACAGATAAAACCGTAAACCCCATATTTACCAGGTACTGGTTTAAAGCATAATCAATTGAATAATAATCCATCGGGTTCCAACCCAAAAACATTTGCCGTTGAGGGCCACCATGAACATATACGATTGCTGACTTGTTTTTATCTGCTTTTTTTGGAGAAAACAATTGTCCATATAC
>NZ_JBFTQI010000309.1:0-7039 GCF_056398925.1 Pedobacter sp. 01T416_2 | reverse complement strand
ACTTTTGCAAGGTTTTAAACCTACAGAGGTTATTTTTCAGAAATCGAAACGACAGGCATTTACCGAGCACTTCGGCGACCGTTTTTACACTTTTGGTTTAGACGAATGGCCTTTTACCACTGATTTTGGGAACGAAACGCTGATGAAACACTTTGAGGTTTCTTCGTTAAAAGGTTTTGGTGTAGAGCGTTTACAGAGCGGAATTGTTGCTGCTGGTGTTATTCTACACTATTTGGGCGAAACGGAGCATCGTAATCTACAACACATCAGTTCGATCGGCCGTATTGAGGAAGACCGTTACATGTGGTTAGACCGTTTCACCATTCGCAACCTGGAATTGGTGAATTCGCCTAACGACAATGCCGTAACCTTGTTCGATATTTTGGATCATACCTGTACGCCAATGGGCGCACGTTTGTTGCAGAAGTGGATCATCATGCCCTTAAAAGAATTGAAGCCCATCCAGGAGCGACTTGGAATGGTGGAGTATTTTGTAAAACATGAAGAATTACAAGGCGAATTTTTAAATAACATTAAACAGATTGGCGATTTAGAACGACTCATTTCTAAAGTCGGCCTTCAACGCGTTGGTCCGAGAGAATTGGTTGCTTTAAAACGCGCACTTTACCATATTGAGGCGGTAAAAAAACTGGCTGCCAATTCTAAAAACCCTTTCCTGATTAAAATAGCGGATCAGTTAAATCCGTGTTTAGCCATTAGGGAGAGAATTGAAAGGGAATTACAGCCCGAACCACCAGCTTTGCTGATTAAAGGAAATGTAATTGCAGACGGAATTGATGAAGATCTAGATCGCTTGCGTAAAATAGCTTTTGGTGGTAAAGATTATCTGGTTCAGATACAAAAACGTGAAGCAGAAGCAACGGGTATCCCATCGTTAAAAATCGCCTTTAATAATGTTTTCGGCTATTATTTGGAAGTTACCCATACCCATAAAGATAAAGTGCCAGCAGGCTGGATCCGTAAACAAACGCTGGTAAATGCCGAACGTTACATTACACCGGAGCTTAAAGAATACGAAGATCAGATTTTGGGTGCGGAAGAGAAGATACAGGCTATCGAAATCCGTTTATACAACGAACTGATGTACGAAACAGCCAGTTACATCAAACCGATCCAACTCGATTCGTTTTTAATTGC
The DNA here is from genome assembly GCF_056398925.1 of Pedobacter sp. 01T416_2. Taxonomy (NCBI): domain Bacteria; kingdom Pseudomonadati; phylum Bacteroidota; class Sphingobacteriia; order Sphingobacteriales; family Sphingobacteriaceae; genus Pedobacter; species Pedobacter sp. 01T416_2. The sequence goes on along the minus strand of NZ_JBFTQI010000309.1, from coordinate 5,881 downwards.
GCAGCTGGATTGTTTACTGTGTTTCGCACAGTTAGCGGCCAAAAACCATTATAACAAGCCAAAAGTTACCGAAAATAAAGTGCTTGATATTAAAGGTGGCCGCCACCCGGTAATTGAGAAACAATTGCCCGTTGGAGAAGAATACATTACCAATGATGTATATCTCGATACGGAAAGTCAACAGATTATTATGATTACTGGTCCCAACATGGCGGGTAAGTCGGCCATTTTAAGGCAAACGGCGTTAATTGTACTGATGGCGCAAATGGGATCATTCGTTCCTGCTAAAGATGCTGAAGTAGGTATTGTAGATAAGATTTTTACCCGGGTAGGGGCATCTGATAATATTTCTTCAGGAGAAAGTACGTTTATGGTCGAAATGAATGAAACGGCCAGTATCCTGAACAACATTTCGGATGACAGTTTAATCTTACTTGATGAAATTGGGCGTGGAACGAGTACCTACGATGGCATTTCAATCGCCTGGGCCATTGCCGAATTTTTGCATCAACATCCAACTGCCAGACCAAAAACCTTATTTGCTACGCACTACCATGAATTAAATGAACTGGCCAATACTATGCCGCGCATTAAAAACTTTAATGTATCGGTAAAAGAAATGACCAATAAAGTTATCTTTTTACGGAAACTCGTTCCTGGTGGCAGTGAGCATAGTTTTGGTATACACGTAGCGAAAATGGCTGGTATGCCAAGCAAGTTAATTGGTCGCGCGAATGAGATATTGAAAAAACTCGAAATAGACCGTACAGAAGGTCAAAGTATAAAAGACAGCATTAAAAAAGTGCAGAACCAGGCTTATCAGTTACAGATGTTTGCTATTGATGATCCTGTTCTGGTTAAAATCCGCGATACATTGAATAATTTGGATGTAAACGCATTAACGCCTGTAGAAGCTTTGTTGAAACTGGACGAAATACAACGATTAATTAAAAATTAACCACAGATAAAAAGGATGAACACAGATGTTAGTATTATAAATATCTGTGTGAATGTGTGATCAAAAGAATTAAAAATTATGATAAAAACTAAATATTCTTTTTCTTTATTTTTAGTTCTCTCAATCATCATAACTTCTTGCGGAACAAGAAAATACACCGTTAAAAGTGATACGAAAGCTTCGAAAGCGGCAGATGCAATGGCAAATTTACAGAGCAAACCGCTCTATCGTTTCATTACCGATTGGACAGGTGTAAAATACCGTTTTGGGGGTTTAGATAAAGGCGGTATTGATTGTTCTGGTTTTGCTTTTTTATTGGAGAAAGAAATTTACGGAGTTACACTTCCGCGTATTTCCCGCGAGCAAGCTAATGTGGTGAAGTGTAAAAATATAGATAATTTAAAAGAAGGAGATCTGGTGTTTTTCTCTTTTGGCGGTAATGATGTAGATCATGTAGGGGTATACCTCAATAATGGTTTTTTCGTACACGCCAGCACTACCAGAGGCGTAATTGTTGATGATTTAACGCTTCCTGCTTATCAACGTGTATTGGTTAAATCGGGATCGGTGAATTAGTTAATTCCTATACTTGTCGTCATGCTGAACTTGTTTCAGCATCTTATTACTCAAAATGAATTACAATGAGTATTATTCTTTTAAAGACCCTGAAACAAGTTCAGGGTGACGGACGTTAAAAACAAAACAATCCCCACCAAATTTCGTTATTCATTTATGCGTATATTTTTCATAATCTGCTTATCTTTAACCACTTATTTCGCTACAGCGCAGGTAACATTGCTCAAGTTGGATGAGTTGGATAAACGCATCGCTAATGGAAAAGATACAACTTATGTAATCAATTTCTGGGCCACCTGGTGTTCACCATGTGTGGCTGAGTTGCCGAATTTCGAGAAATTACGTTTAGCCAATTTAAAAAAGCCTGTTAAGGTGCTTTTGGTGAGTTTAGATTTCAAGTCAAAATTGCAAAAGGAAGTGATTCCATTTGTGTTGAACAATAAAATTAATGCCGAAGTATTTCTTTTAAACGAACCCGATCAGCAACAGTATATTGAACGGATAGACAAAAAATGGTCGGGTGCTATTCCTGCTACATTATTTGTAAACAAGAAAGCCAGACGTTTTTACGAGAAGGAATTTACAGAAACTGAACTGAAAAATACTTTGTTAAACTTAAAATAGATCGTTATGAAAAGATTGATTTTAGTGGCTTTTATGCTGGTTTCAGGATTCGCATTTGCCCAGACTGAAGGTTATAAAGTGGGCGATGTAGTAAAAGATTTCTCGCTGAAAAACGTAAACAACAAAATGGTTGCCTTGGCCGATTACAAGGATGCAAAGGGCTATATTGTGGTTTTTACCTGTAATACCTGTCCGGTGGCAAAAGCTTATCAGGAGCGTATCTCTGCTTTAAACGCAACTTATGYTGCAAAAGGTTATCCTGTTGTGGCCATTAATCCAAACGATGCTGGGGCCGTTCCGGACGAAAGTTTCCAAAAAATGCAGGCACTGGCCACAGAAAAGAAATTCAATTTCCCTTATCTTCTAGATCCCAACCATGCGGTAACCAAACAATTTGGTGCTACCAGAACACCGCATGTTTTTGTGCTGAACAAAACCGATAAAGGAAATGTTGTTGAGTACATTGGTGCCATAGATAACGATCCGGAAGAAGCAAACAGTACAAAAGTAGAGTATGTTAAAAATGCAGTTAACGAATTATCCATCGGTAAAAAACCTGCAATTGCATCAACTAAAGCTGTTGGCTGTGGTATAAAATGGAAAAAAGGCTAAACAAAAAGGTTGTATTATAATATTTAGCATCTCGAGAGGTTGATGACAGGTTTTGGCGGTTCGTCATTCCCAACTTGATTGGGAACCACGAAGTGCTCATGAGTGCCTCTGAACAAAGGAAAACTTATGAATAATCGTAATGCAAGCGCTTTAAGATTCCCGCCTGCGCGGGAAAGACGACGACGCTGTTAGTCTGTCAATAGTAACCTGTCGAAGGGCCCGTTTAAATACGCCTTAAAGTATTTCGACGACTTGTCCCGATTTTCATCGGAGGCTCTCCGTAGGAGTCCTTTGGACAACATGACAGCGTCTGAGGTGAAATCGCCTTTATGAACCCCCTCTTGGTTTTAAATATACCTTAACCACCATTGCCTGTGTGTTTCCTTATATCGTTTAAACCACCTGCATGGAAGATACAAAGAGGCCACCACGCAAAGCCATATTAAATACACGATTGGTAAACCAAAGCCAAAGGCTGCAGGTCTAAATAAAAATGGAACCTGTACAATTTCTTTGTTGCTATGTCCTGTGGCAAAAAATATCACAATTAAGAGGGTGTGCAACAGATAAAAGTGTATTACATAATAAAAGAAGGGGACAGCACCGTATACAGAAGTTATCCTGGCAAACCGGTTGCTCAGTTTTTCAGTAAAGGCCAAAAATAACATGGCCGGACCTAAAGTCATAGCGATATACTGTAAAGATGGCGGATATTTGTTTACATTAAAAAAAGCAAGCACGTTTTTAAAGAAATCGTGATATTCTTTTCGCGGAACGGGATCGCCATATATATTGATCAACCTCAGGGAGATAAACACAAAGATAGTGAGCAAACCTACAATTAATAAATTGCGCTGCCGGCGGTCGGCGGCGTAACCTTTTTTATACCAGGCACCAACGCCATAGCCCACAAACATCACGCCTGTCCATGGGAGGATGGCGTAAAATACACCAACAAAATGATTGGCAGAAAGCGGCACAACGGTTCCTGATGCCGTGAAAAATATTTTTAAGATCAAGCCACCATTTGAATCTGGTGGAGCAGGGAATAAATTGAAAAGATTATGCCCAAAAACCAATATCAGGCCGGTTATCAGCACAGTTTTATACGAAATTCGACTGGCCAATCCAAGGAATATCATACTGGTTCCTATAGCCCAGATCACCTGAAGAATAATAAAATTATATGTTCCATTAAAGGTTAACCCGAATGTGATGACAACAATTTCTATCAGTATTAACCATAAACCCCGTTTTAACAAAAATGAACTCGCCTGGGCTGCCGTTTTGTTCTGTGCCGATAAATAAGCAGATAATCCTGATAAGAAAACAAAGGTTGGTGCACAAAAATGTGTAATCCAACGGGTAAAAAACAACATCCCCGTAGTGGTGTCTGGATTTAGCGGATCGCCGGTCATGGCGCCAACATGAAAGAAATCTCTTGTATGATCCAGTGCCATAATGATCATCACTAATCCGCGGAGTATATCAATAGATAAAATTCGTTTTGATAGGGGACTGTTATCAGCATTCATATAAATAGGTTTGGTTATTTAAATATACTCATTCAAAATTATTTTTACTGACATAATTATTACCTTTAGGTCCGTCAAAAATGTTATCTGAATCAATTTCAGTATGATGCATAAGAAAATCGATTTAGGAATAGTTTAATTGACTATAGTGATTTTGATGTTCGAAAAATTATAATAATATTTGTTAAGCGCTAACCGAATAAAATCTTACCACTAAATTTATCATAATCGATAATATATAGATTTCGTTTAGTAGAAATTAAACCAAAATATCATAACACATCATAATGAAAAGAAGAACATTTATACAAAACACAGGCTTGTTAGGGGCAGGAGTTGTCGCATCGAAATTTTCTTTTGCCGCTAATCTCGCACCGGAATTCCCTGTGGTACGTGTAGCTGCCGCAAAACGGCACTTTCAAAGTAAAGCTGTAGATGCCGCAATTAAAACTTTCCAGGCAAACGTTAAAAACCCCGAATTGGCCTGGCTGTTCGAAAACTGTTTTCCCAATACTTTAGATACTACGGTTTACCATTCAGAAAAAGAGGGTAGACCAGACACTTATGTAATTACCGGTGATATTGATGCGATGTGGTTGCGCGATAGCTCCGCACAGGTTTGGCCATATCTTCAGTTCGTAAACGAAGATGAACCACTTAAAAAATTGATAGCGGGCGTAATTATCCACCAAACGAAATGTGTTTTAAAAGATCCTTATGCAAATGCTTTTTATGGCGATGCCACAAAGGTAGGTGAGTGGAAAACCGATAAAACGGCCATGCCATTTTTCCATTCCTGGTTCCTTCTAACTTTTTTGCGGTATCAAGCTTAAAGCAGGCAGCAGAAATGATTAAAGCTTTACAGCATGACCAGGCTTTGGAAAGCGGTTTGTTAAACCTGGCTGATGAAGTGAGTGCAGCGCTACAGAAACACGCTATCGTTAGTCATCCAAAATATGGTAAAATTTACGCCTTTGAGGTAGATGGTTTTGGAAGCTCGTATCTGATGGACGATTCTAATGTACCAAGCTTGTTGGGCTTACCTTATTTAGGTGCAATGAAAATTGAAGATCCGATCTATCAGAATACGAGGAAATTCGCCCTTTCTAAAGATAATCCGTATTTCTTTAAAGGAACAGCTGCCGAGGGAATTGGTGGGCCGCACGCTGGTCAGGATATGATCTGGCCAATGAGTATCACAATGMGTGCTTTAACTTCAAAAAATGATGCAGAGATTAAAGCCTGTATCGAAATGTTACGCAAGACACATGCTGGTAAAGGTTTTATGCACGAGTCTTTCAATAAAGACAACCCGGCAAACTTTACAAGGGCTTGGTTTGCTTGGTCTAACACCTTATTTGGTGAGTTACTTTGGAGAACCTACCACGAAAAACCAGCTTTATTAAAAGCTTAATATAACCGACCGTATTGATTGTTGTTAATGACTGATATTGACTTCAGTTCAATTCCCAATCAATACGGTTTTGTTTTATCTTTCCATACATTGTATCAGAAATTGCCAATGCCCATAAAGGTATCTTTTACGTCTAAAAAAACATATTCACACTGAACTTAC
>NZ_JBFTQI010000308.1:0-6448 GCF_056398925.1 Pedobacter sp. 01T416_2 | reverse complement strand
AAATAGTTGTTATAACTGATAACGGTTTTCCCCTTTTGTCCACGTTTTGTTGTGACCAATATAACGCCATTAGCTGCCCTGTTACCATAAATTGCTGCTGAGGCCGCATCTTTCAGTACGGTCATACTGGCAATATTGTCCGGCGCCACATCATCCAGTGACCCTGCAATTCCATCAATCAATATTAGAGGGCTACTGCCTGCATTGAACGTCCCTACACCTCTAATGATTACCCTTGCCCCGTCACTGCCCGGGCGGCCTCCACCCTGTTGTACCTGAACCCCAGGTGACAAACCCGATAAAGCCTGTGATGCCTGGGTAATGGGTCTATTATCAAGATCTTTCGAGGAAACAGTGCTAACCGAACCGGTCAGGTTTACTTTCTTCTGTGTGCCATAACCGACAATAACAACCTCATCAAGTTTTTTATTGTCATCTGCCAATTGAACATCGATCCGTGTCTGTTGCCCTATAACAATTTCTTTACTTGTGAAGCCTATGAAGCTAAATACCAGCGTTCCTTTCCCGTCGGGGGTGCTTAGCGAATAATTTCCCTGTGAATCCGTCTGCGTTGCTTTTCCGGATTCTTTATGCTTTACTACCACTCCTGGTATTGCTTTGCCAGTAAGATCGGTAACTTTACCCGTTACTGTAACTTCAGTTTTTGTTTGTTTAGGATTGGCAACATTTGGCGCATCGTTAGCAATATTAATATTTAAATTGTTATAAAGACTTGTGTTTGTGCTTGCTACCCCTTTGGCAAAAGGAGTGGCTGAAAGTATTGAACTGAAAGTTAACAGTGTTAACAATCTGCGCCATTTTTCTGGCGACTTTGGAATCATTTCCATATTTGGTCAGTTGGTTGTTATTATTGAAAATCAGGCAAGGATGTTTTTCAATTACCTGCTTGTTGTGGGCTAAACAAATGATATCAGCCATTATAAAAAGGCTGGTCAAATAGCTTAAGATTAAGTTCGTTTTCTTTTCATAGGCATATCATGATTTACTGGCAGTTTTCCTACAACATGAATATTTTATAGAGGAGAAGAATATCGAGATCTTTCAGGCCAGAAAAAACCTTCCTTACTTATAGTCGACACTTTTATCATGCTTCAAATATTTGGTTGTACATTCTTCAGATCGGACAAAGAATATAGTTCAAATATAAAAGGCGCAACAGTGGTGGGGTTTATTGTAATCAGACATCTTTTTATATTTTTCCGACTTTTCGCATTAAACCACGGCTGATAATTTTTCCCAAAAAACAAACAAGTTGATTTGCCCCTCTATTTTTATGGGACTAGGCTGATGATGGTATGGACAGTTATTTGGTTTTAAACGCTATAAATCAGCAGAATCCTCAAACTGCCAATAAACGAGATCAATTAACAAGCGCAGGTTAATGACTTCTAAAGGATCGCAAAACGCTGAAAGTATTTAACGTGCTTAGTTATGCAGACTCCATTAGACCGGAACACAATTACCAATATACCCTTTTGATTTACAAATACTTACAAAACAACCACATTAACAAACTGATTTATAAATAATTGAGTATTGGAAAAAAGTAATGATTGTGCCTAACAGGCTACCCCGCAAAGCAGRAATCCAAACCATTAACATGGCTTGGATTTCTATTTATTACAGTAAAGGATGTTGCTTGATATCGGATGTATTGTTTCCGAGCTAATCAGTCCTTATATAACCGCACTTTACTGAACCTTACACTGCTCTGATTTTTGACTACCATGGTAGAAACAAATCCTAATGTAATCTCCTGGGTCTGTGTCAATGAGAAAGGAACGGCAAAATCTTTTCCATTCTGCGAATTATCCAAAAATTTAAAACTTCCCATGGCCTGTGAAATGTCGGGCACATCGGGCAGTGTTTGGCCCAGGTTTACAGCGGCGTAAGTAGCCTCTAGTGGATTGGCAATTTCAGACACTGTTACCACATAGCGATATTTCCCTGGTGGGAGTGTAATAGTTTGATAGATTTTTCCATTTGTAATTTGGGGTGTACCCCAATACTCAAAAGCAATAAAACCACCCCCATTATATGAATCCCACCCACCTACGGCGCCATTGGACATGTTTCTAGCGGCGGCATTAGTAGTCCAATCTGCAACTAAGCCCCACCTTCCATCTCTTTTACTTTGAAGAAATGGTGCTCCCGGGTTTTTTAAATAAAACTCTGTTATTTTCCGGGATGCAGAAGCGCTATAAAATGTATCAATGGCCAAGGAATCTGGTAAAAAAAGAGTCCGGTACTGGATATCTGTACTAGGATTTTGATCGGTCAAGGTCGTCTGTATTGCGTCTTTGGCTATCCTTTTAATCGTTACTTTTCCGTTTATGTTGGTATAGGTAACTTCTGCACCTATCGATCCTGCATCTGAAGCGCGCCAGTTGAGATATGTTGTTCCATTGGATGGCTGATAAACAATATTTTCCAATATACGGTTCAACAACGATTTCTCAAAAACATCGCCATAAGCGGCACCTTGCTTCAAGGCTGCGACGGATTTATTTCCGCCTTTATCGTAGGTTAACACCTCAAATGAATAATTGCCTTCCGGAAGTGGCGACACCATTGCTTTTATGGTATCTATTCCTTTTCCCCTGGTGATGGAAACATCCTGATGATTTGCCTTGTTGTTCCAGTATATAGTCGCTTTTACGATATTTGGATCGGAGATAAGCAGGAACCTGACCAATGCCCTGTTGCGTCCCGGCTGGATCCTTAATGAATCGGCTTTACCTGGGTAGACAATAACTTTGCCATCGGTGAATTTTTTGTAATCATCCATTTTGCTGCAAGAAACCATTAATAAGGCAACTGCAATAACTGAATAAGCAATAATATGTTTCATACTATATAATTTAATAAAGATCATTTGTCGTTTCCATAAAAAGTCATCTCTGAAACGTGAGCTGCCTGTCCCCCTGGTCCTATCCAAGTTTCCAATACCTTAATTCGGATATATCTTACAGGGGGTGCATCCAAAGGAACATTGGTCTCTTCACCGCGTGCAGCAGCAGCTACATCCTCATTGGAGTTGGAACCGATCGGCTGAGCAGAAGGCTTAATAGAAACACATGATGCCAATTTGGTCCAATTGGTATAACTGCCATCGCTGGCCGGATTGGTCGAACCCCAAATTTCATATCTTTTGGGATTTCCATGGTTATAAATCCATATACCCTGTCTTTGCCAAAGCGTAAAACGGCTTATCTTCGCGGTCACACCAAGATCGAAAGTAACCTGGCATGGCATACCGACATCTGTGGTATGCCACATATTTCCCTCTGCCGATATTACATTGTTCCATAGGTTACTGATAGGCAGGCTCCAGCCAACCGGAGCGTCTGTAGGCAGGGTAAGCACCTTAAATTTGCTTTTGTCGAGCTGTTTTTCAAAAATCGGCGTTAGGGTTGCTTTTGCCGTATCGGTGCGGTTGTCCCATCTGTCTCTGATATAAACCCCGAAAACTGTTTCTTTAGAGGGAAAGCCCCTCGAGGAGAAAAGACCGTTTTTAGATTTGGTATAGATGGTTTCTCTTGTTGCAAAATTGCCTAAAGAATCTTTATAAGTTACCACTACTGCAATATTGGCCTCCGTGGGATTGGCAAAGCTTATATTGATGCCACCAAAATCGGTAACCAAAGCCAGGCTTCTGCGAACGGCGAAGATGGGCGGCTCAAGCGCTTTTACTTTAATGGTTACCGGTGCCGACCTGTTTTCGGATTTGTCTACGGCATAAAGGTTAAGACTGTAAGATGCAGTATCGGCGAAACCATCAACAGTTAAGGCATTGATGTAAGAAGATGCTTTAACGCTGATTACCTTACCGTATTTATTTGTATATTCTGCCACCACATACATCAGGTCTGCATCTGAGGGCAGATTATAGGAAACCTTAACTGCGCCTGCCATGCGTTCCGAAACGGGATTTGAAATCGGAGGCGGTGCTACTGTATCTTTTTCCAAAGGTGCCAGTATATCTTCTTTGCAGCCAAGTATCATCACACAAAAAAGTGTGGCCAATACATACCATTTATTATTTTTCATCACATTCAATTATTAAATTATCCTATAATTAATTACCAACCAGGGTTTTGAACCAGATTGGGGTTGACAATCGTATTGTATTCTTTTATTGGCCACAAATAATCACGGGGCGCTACAAACTTCTGGTTGAAGAGCAGTTTTGGCCTATAATACCCAGTAGCATCGGTCTGCTCAATGTCCCATCCATAAACTGGAGTATTGAGCGTTGCTGAAGCTTCTTTCCACCGTCTTAGATCCCAGAACCTACTCCCTTCGAATGCCATTTCAATTCCACGTTCCTGATGGATTATCTGTCTTAGCCCTGCCTGATCTTTATATTTGCCAGGGTTATTGGAATAAGTATCCCAGGATAGCTGAACGGTTTGCAGACCTGCTCTTTCCCTAACCAGATTGAGGTATTGATAAACCGGTTCCGAAGGGCCGTTTGCCTCGTTCAATGCTTCGGCATACAACAGATACAGATCGGCTAAACGCATCAAAGGCCAAGGATATTCTTCCTGGGTATAACTCAGACCATCCTGTATCACAAACTTCCAGTTGACGAGCTTTTTGGTAAAGTATCCTGTAATTGAATAGCCAAATGCTGCACGCCTTGATTGCCCCTGCCCTGATTTAGCCTGTACCGGCCAGGTTTTATTCTGCATATACCATAAAGAGCCGTCGAAGGCCAAATCTGCGTAAAACCGGGGTTCTCTGTCGAAATGTAGTGCAGAGGTGGTGTAGCCATCCTGCAGATAATCCCCATTTAAAGAAGAGGCAGTTTTTAGACTGTATCTGTCAGAAAAGTTCCAATTTTTATCCTCCGCAATAGGCACTCCGTTTTTGGTATAAAACAGTTCGGCCATGCGTATTGTCGGCGCCAGTTGTCCCAATAAACTCTCATTGCCCGATCTAGCAGCATCGAGCCTTGGTATCGACTGAAGCTGTATCCCCGATCCTGTTCCATTTGTAAAACCCCAGATCAATTCCTGGTTCCAAGGCTCACAGACACTGTTTCTAATATCCATCTCCTTCTTGAGCTTATCGGATATGCTGGTTAATGCAGAATTGAATTTATACAAACGGATCCCTGCAAGCTCACAAAGATCAATGGCCTGTTTACAGGCATCCGCAGCTTTTTTCCATTTCGCGACACTATAAGTTGAGTTTACCAGCGCTGTCCCATCAGCGTTCTTTAATCCGTTATAATCCGAATTTCCATTAAACTGCGGACTTGCGGCCAATGTTAATACCCTTGCTTTTATGGATATGGCAATCGGGCGGGTAATGTGACCTAGTTCAGAAGAGCGGTTTTGAATGGTAATGGGCAACTTGGCAGCAGCGGTATCCATTAATCCTGCGATATAGTCAAATACCTTATCAACCGGCTCACGTTTTATCCTTACCTCCTCGGTTGTTGCGGTAATGGGCAGGTTTTTATCGATGATTGGAATCGGCCCATACATCCTGAGCAAATAAAAATGATAGTAAGCTTTCAAAAACTGCACCTCGCCTGTCCATATATTTTTTTGTGATGGATCCAGGTCTGGCACTTTGTCTACATTATCAAGGAAAATATTGCAGTCACGCAATGCTTTGTAGATGGCTTTACCATCCTGCTCACCGTCCCAGTAATTGAGCAAAGGCGATGTAAGGGACTGATTGCCCCTGGCGATCTGCTGAGGGTAAGACGGGAGCCGGCTTAGCGAAGTAATAGGCCAATAAGTCCAGAACTCATCACTGGCCAGCATTGCCGGATTCTGACTGACATTGCTTTCCTGGGGCAGGTAAGAGTAACAGGTAAACAGGTATTTTTCAGCTTCATTCCGATTGGTGAATGCGTTTTCTATTGTTGCGATATTATCCGGAACGATATCCAGATAATCTTTTTTGCAGGAGATTATCAAGGTTAAGATAACTGCTGCCAAAAATATGCTTGTCTTTTTCATAATTAAAATCCTATTTGTATACCCACATTATAAACTCTCTGTACCGGGTAACCTAAGCCGTTGCCACCCATTTCAATGTCCCATAACTTAAAACCACTAAGAATCAATAAGTTAGTTCCGCTCACATAAAAGCGTGCATTGCTTAGCTTAACCCTGTTGATTATTTTTTTTGGGATTGAATAACCTACTTCAGCGGATTTCAACCGTAAAAATGAACCGTTGCGCATAAACCAGGTATTTGTCTGTACGTTGTTATTGTTCTGACTGTCGCTCAACCGGGGCCAAAGCGCATAGAGGTTCTGGTTGTCTTCAGACCAATGATCGTCTGCATAGGCTTTGATCAATGCATTTTGTGTCCCCCCCAATGATTCACCGGGATAGTTGTAAGGAACAAATGGTGCTGTGGCCCTGGTGTCGATCCAGAATGAGGAACGGGCAGACCCCTGGAC
>NZ_JBFTQI010000307.1:0-6488 GCF_056398925.1 Pedobacter sp. 01T416_2 | reverse complement strand
TCCATCACCGGCATGACCATAACAAACACTTTCGAAACCGTATTTAGCACCAATTTCTTTGATACCATTGATTAATTTAGGTAAAGCCGCACGCGGAACAACGGTATCTTCTTCTTTGTATACGGAATTGGATTTTACTGATTCGGCCATCGTTCTTCTCATCCGCCACAGTTCTTCTTTTTGAGAAGCAGTATCTGCGAACAAAACTTCTGTACAGTGATGCGCTTCTAAAACAACATTGGTTTTCTCGCAGTTTTTAAAAATATCATCCAAATCATCTCCATCAAACTCAATCATCAATAACGCAGCAACATCATCTTTTAAATCGAACTTAATATCATCAAATTTAATTACCCATTCCACACCTTTTCGCTCCATAAACTCTAAAGCCGATGGTGTTACCCCTGCCCTAAAAATTGCAGAAACCGCTGCGCAGGCATCTTCATTCGTGCTAAAAGAGCCCATCATTAAAACCGATTGACTAGGTTTAGGCAATAATTTGGTAACGATTTTGGTTACCACGGCCAAGGTACCTTCCGAACCGATCATTAGCTGGGTTAAATTATAACCTGATGCATATTTCAAAGTATTTGCACCTGTCCAAATGATATCGCCGTTTGGCAAAACCACTTCGAGATTGAGAATGTATTCACGTATCGTTCCATACTTCACTACTCTTGGTCCACCAGAACCATGGGCTACATTGCCACCAATAAAGCAAGATCCTTTGCTACTTGGATCAACTGGGTAAAGAAGTCCTTTTTCGGCCACAGCATTGATGAATTCTTCGGTAATTACACCCGGTTCAACAGTTGCCTGTAAGTTTTCGGTATCAATATCTAAGATAGCTTTAAACTTTTCCATTGATAAAGAAACACCACCATAAATCGGCAGGGCGGCACCGCTTAAACCCGTACCACCACCACGCGGTGTTACCGGAACATGATGAGCGTTACAGATCTTAAGTAAAGCGGAGACTTCTTCTGGAGAAGTTGGTTTCACCACAATTTCGGGCTGATAACGCAAGTCTTCCGTTTCATCGTGACTGTAATTATCTAAACTTTCTACATCAGTAAAAACTTTATCTGCTCCTATTGCAGCCTTAATTTCTGCTAAAATTTCGGGATTGATCTTCGTAAAATTCATTTTATTTTGCTGATGTATAAGATAWTTTAACAAAAGAATGCCCAATTTGACCGGGCATAGGTGGATTTAGTTTTTTCATACTCACATTAACCATTTCAACAAAAGGATACAATTCGATAACTTTCGAAATGATATTCTTTAATACCGTTTCTAAAAGCTTTTGAGTGTGTTTCATTTCTTCCATGATGATGTGATTCAGATCCTCATAATTAACCGTCTGTGCCAGTTCATCATCAAAACCCTGCGGGGTAAATTCTGTTACTAAATCTACAACAAAATGATTTCCAATAAGTTGCTCTTCCGGGTAATAACCATGTAGGGCAAAGCATTTAACATCTTTTAAGGCTACGGTTTGTTTAAAATGGCTCATGTATGTTCTGTAAGCTGCAAAATTAAATTTTTATTCATGAATATAATGCCCATTGCCGTAAATTGTTACCTTTGAAATGAACGCGATTTCTTAACCAGATAACACGAAATTACATGAGCAAATCAGCAAAAAAGGACCTTTATGAGGCACCAGACTATTATTTATTGGACGAATTGTTAACCGATGAGCATAAATTAATTCGTGCAACGGCCAGAGATTGGGTAAAAAAAGAAGTAAGTCCGATTATTGAAGATTATGCGCAAAAAGCAGAATTTCCAAAACACCTAATTAAAGGTTTGGCTGATATTGGTGCTTTCGGACCAACTATCCCGGTTGAATATGGTGGTGCTGGTTTAGATTATACCGCTTATGGGATTTTGATGCAGGAAATTGAACGCGGTGATTCTGGTATCCGTTCTACAGCCTCTGTGCAAGGTTCGTTGGTGATGTATCCTATTTATGCTTATGGTACTGAAGAACAACGTAAAAAATACCTACCAAAACTGGCGAGTGGCGAAATGATGGGCTGTTTTGGATTAACAGAACCTGATCACGGCTCTAACCCTGGCGGAATGGTAACCAATATCAAAGACGCAGGAAGCCACTACATTTTAAACGGTGCCAAAATGTGGATCAGCAATGCACCATTTGCCGATATTGCAGTAGTTTGGGCAAAAGACGAATCTGGAAAAATAAGAGGATTAGTTGTGGAACGCGGAATGGAAGGTTTTTCTACCCCTGAAACACACAACAAATGGAGTTTACGTGCTTCAGCTACAGGCGAACTTGTTTTCGATAACGTTAAAGTGCCAAAAGAGAATATTTTTCCCGAAATCAGCGGATTAAAAGGTCCATTGGGTTGTTTAAATCAAGCACGTTATGGCATTGCCTGGGGAGCTTTGGGTGCAGCTATGGACTGTTATGATACCGCTTTGCGTTACTCAAAAGAGCGTGTACAGTTTGGAAAACCCATTGGTGGTTTCCAGTTACAGCAAAAGAAACTGGCCGAAATGGTGACCGAAATTACCAAAGGGCAGCTGTTGGTTTGGCGTTTGGGCGTATTAAAAAGTGAAAACAGGGCTTCTGCAGAACAAATATCGATGGCTAAAAGAAACAGTGTAGAAATTGCATTGGACATCGCCCGTAATGCCCGCCAAATGCTTGGCGGAATGGGAATTACCGGAGAATATTCGATTATGCGCCACATGATGAACTTAGAATCGGTAGTAACTTACGAGGGTACACATGATATACATTTACTGATCACCGGAATGGATGTAACCGGATTAAACGCATTTAAATAAACTATTAATTAATAATATGCTAAATAAAAACGCTCTCAAAAAACTTATTCTACTTGTTTTAGCTTTTTGGATCAATATATCTTTTGCTCAAAAAAATAATTTTTTCATTTCCAAAACTGAGCCACAGTGGCTACAAAAAGTAAAAACTGTTGATAAACGGCCGGCAGCAAGGGATGTTCAGGATGGCTGGTATTTATTTCTTTATGAGCAACAAACCAATATAGAAACATCCGAAGAATACGAGCATGATATCCGTGAGATTATTTCAGATACAGGTGTACAAAATGGCTCTGAAATATCGGTTACATTTGATCCATCTTACCAGAAACTTGTTTTTCATAAGATAATTATCTGGAGAGATAACAAACCTATTGATAAACTTAACGCCAGTAATTTCAAAATTATCCAGAATGAGAAAGAGCTCAATAAATTTATTTATAGCGGAACATTTAATGCTTATTTGATTTTAGATGATGTTCGGAAAGGAGATAGAATTGACTTTTCGTACACCATTACAGGAAAAAATCCGGTTTTCGATTCGCGCTACAGTAACATCATTTATTTTGAAGGTGGAAGTCAAATTTCAAATGTTTATGCTAGCCTGCTTTTTAATAAGAAACGCGATATAAAACTCAAAAACTTTAACTTTGTTCCTCCTATAAAAACTACGGAGACGGGTGATTTAAAAATATACCAATGGCAAAGCCAGGTATCTAAAACTTTCACCAGTTACGACTATGAACCCGATTGGTACAACCCTTACGGCCGGGTTCAAATCAGTGAATACCACAGCTGGAAAGACATAGTAGATTGGTCTGTCCGTTTAAACACTTACGACTTAAAAAGTTCAGCCATCCTCAATGCTAAGGTTAAGGAGCTAAAAGCTAAATCAAACAACAATCCAGAACAATATTTACAACTTGCTACCCGGTTTGTACAAGACGAGATCAGGTATATGGGGGTAGAGATGGGACAGTATTCCCATCGCCCAAATTCTCCCGAAAAAGTTTTAAGACAACGCTACGGCGACTGTAAAGACAAGTCGCTTTTACTCGTTTACCTGTTAAAAAATATAGGTATACAAGCCTATCCCGTGTATATAAACACCTATCTAAAGAATAAAACAAAAGAAAGGTTACCCTCAACAGGTGCATTTGACCATGTTGTGGTATTAGTTGAATTCAAGAATAAAAAAATCTGGATTGATGCAACCATGTCTGATCAGCGTGGACCTATAACAGAAAATTATTTCCCTTATTCTGCAAGTGTTCTGGTAATAAAATCTGGCAACGACAAACTTGAAGAGGTTAAAAGTAATCCTAAGGGAAAAATTGATGCCACTTCAATTTTTAATGTACCGGATACAATCCAGGGTAAAAAAGCGACCCTCCAAATTAAAACGGTCTACACACACAATTGTGCCGATCAAATCAGGGCAGATTTAAATAGTGATGGGACAGATAAACTAGAAAAGGATTATTTAAGTTATTATGCAAAATTATACCCTGGTATACAAACCGTAAAAAACATAACTGTTAAAGATGATGAGACTAACAACATTGTTTATTTAACTGAAAATTATGAGATTGACAACATTTGGGTAAGAGACGACTCGCTTTCTAATAGATTTGACATCTATTTTTATGGCGATCTGATTAGCAATGATTTAAGAAAACTCAAAAAATCGCGTGACGTACCGATGGATCTTGTTTATCCATGCAATATCAATCAAAAACTAAAAATCATTTTCCCAGATAATTGGGATCTAAAAGATAATAAATTTAGTATTGATCGATCTAGCTATAAATTTAATTACACACAGAAAAGCGAATCAGATACTTTAACAATAAATTATAGCTATCAAAACTTAACCGATGAAATTTCGGGTGCCGATACCAAGCAATACATTAAAGATAGAAGCAATATAATGGACAAACTGAGCTACAGTTTATATTGGGGTAATGACTATGAGACAGAAAATGAATCGGATTTAAATTACTGGATGGTAACTTTAAGCGTATTTGTTTTCATCATAATGATGGGTGTGTGCGTATTTATCTATACCCGAAAAAGACCGTTTGACCTTGATGAAATAAAAGATGCTCCAAAAATCGGTGGCTGGCTCATTGTTGCAGGCATTGGAATTGTAGTTTTACCCTTTACCTCGCTATTTACCATAATTAAGGCAGAAACATTTAGTCAAAGTGTTTGGGATAACCTTGAACGTTATGATCGATTTACAACGTTCGTTTACCAACTCTGTTTGCTTATCGAAACGGCATTGAACATCTGTATGATTGCATTTAGCATACTGGTGATATTTTTATTTTTTAATCGCCAAAAAATATTTACAAAATATTATATAGGATTGAAAATAGCCGCTATTATTGTTGCCATTCTAGATTTCGCATTTCTGTTTACAATGGGTAATCATATAGGCAATCAACTCTTTACCGCCTCAGATGCTACGACATTAATTAGAAAAATAATCATTTATTCGCTTTGGATAGCTTATTTTATTAAATCTACCCGCGTAAAAAGTACCTTTGTATTTGCGTATCCGGCTTCAGCATGGAGAACGGCTGTTATTCAGGATTTAAATGAAAAATTTAGATCGGAGAAACTTAAAGAGCAAGAAATAATTGAAAAGCAAGAAATATTAGCAGAAAATGAAAGACTTTAAAAAATACACCTATATCCCTGCCCCACCTGAAGAAGTTTATTTAGCCCTTRCCAAAGAAACCAGCATAAAATTATGGACTGGTGCTGAAGTAGAGTTTGAAGAATTCCCAGAAACAGAATTTTCTTTCTGGGATGGAGATATTACGGGCAAAAACATTGAGTTTGTTTACGGCAAACAAATTGTTCAACAATGGTATTTTGGAGAAGAAAACGAACCTTCTATCGTAACCATAAAACTTCACGAAGATAAAAAAGGAACTTCACTGGAATTTAAACAAACCAATATCCCTGATGAAGATTATAAAGATTTTACGGAAGGTATTCAAGAATATTTCCTGGGAGGTTTGGTAGATTTCTTTGACGAATAAATCAACTTAACTTAAAAAAATGAAAACTAAAATTAATACTCTCTTTCCTTTTTTGCTTGTGGTTATTTTAGCCAGCTCCTGCAGAACGTATCTTACACCTGCCTTGCCGGGAAATAACATGGGCTATCTGCCTCGTCCGATGGAAGCCGACAGTGTTAAATCTTTAACACATGCATCAGCAAGTTTTGCCGGGGCGTCTTCTCCAGGAAATGGTAGCGTTTCATTTGAATTGGGTATGTTGAATATCAACCGTGCCCATACGTTTAAAGGATTTAACGTTGCATACGGTGTTTTTGGTTATTTAGGGAGCGCAGAAAATACCTACCAAGATAATGCTAACAATGCCAAAGCAGATTACCCACCTTCTTTTAACAAAAATATGTATGGCTTTGGCTTGAGAACTTCTATAGGCTTCCATAGCACGTCTGCTAATGGAAATACAGATTTTAGATTTATAAATTGGGAAAACGCTTTAAGTACCGAAAGTGGAGCGTACGCTGAT
Source organism: Pedobacter sp. 01T416_2 (assembly GCF_056398925.1). Taxonomy (NCBI): domain Bacteria; kingdom Pseudomonadati; phylum Bacteroidota; class Sphingobacteriia; order Sphingobacteriales; family Sphingobacteriaceae; genus Pedobacter; species Pedobacter sp. 01T416_2. Next base: position 116 of record NZ_JBFTQI010000307.1, on the reverse strand, counting down.
TTTAGAGAAGAAGTTTATAATGGTAAAGTTTACAATTATGCAGGTGTTTCAAATAGGAAAAGATTTTGGACCACAGGTTTATCGACAGAAGTGATCTTTAGAGGAATGCGTAATCA
>NZ_JBFTQI010000306.1:0-6493 GCF_056398925.1 Pedobacter sp. 01T416_2 | reverse complement strand
GTTCTGCATTATCTCCCGTGGCACTGATTTTTAGAAGTTCTGATATGGTAGCTTTTTCTTCATTCTCTACATGGCTTTTAATGTCGTTACTGTTTTCTACGCGGATGAGCGAAGGCTGGTTAAATGTTTTACTATAAGTGCGGTTCGAAGCCTGTATAGCATGAGCAAGATCGTATATGTCATGTGTTATGCCTGTACTTTCGCTGTGCAGCATTCCATCCTCTTTAGGGTTATACGCAAAGCGTTTATGCTTGATCGGTGAAATTTCCATGGCGTACTGAATATTCTGTACATCCCGACCATAAAAAAGCACAACTTCTTTCTGCTCATCTGGTTTGCCAAAGTTGAGCTGTTTGCCATCGTAGAAAAACCATTCATGATATTCGCCCGATAAGCGGTTCAGAAATTCAAAATCACTTTCTTTGTATTGAATAAGATAATCGACAGGTTTTTTCCTACTGGCATTGCATGTGACTTTAAGGTCATTTACTGAGGTATCTTTTGTGGCTAGGGCTACAATTTCATTTAGATCTTTATCTAAGTAAGAACCCAAATCCGGACCACGGTCTATTAAAATAGTAGGACTATAGCCACTTACAATTAAAACGCCATTGTAGCCATGGTTCTGTGCGAGTTCTACCTTGGTAACCAAGCCAGCAAATTCTTGTAGTCCATTAACCTGATATCCGAATGAGGCTGTAAGTGTTTTACCTACAAAATCGCGGCTATCGTCAAGATTGATTAAACTCGGCAGGCCAAACTGATTCTGCTTAAACCGAAGTTCGAAATAATGATGCCCGTTAAATTGTTGCTCCAGATCGAATGAATCAAAGTGTGTTATGGCTTTGTCTTCTATATTGATTTCGGTGATGAGTTTTCTTTCCATATGAGGGCTATTAGAAAAAACAATAAATAAACACGAATGCTCATCTTCTTTTTTATTGCTGATGGTACCCGCTCATAACTTGTTAGACAAAAGTTTAACCAAATTTTAATGTTGCGTTAATGTTTAATAGGCAAGCGCTTGTTACTCCATCGGTTTTACATGGCAAAGCCCATTTTAAGTACTTCTAACACTTGTTTTTGAGAATGTGCTTTGTTGAAAAAAAATAAGTGCACTTTTTATAGCTTAAAACGAAACGAGTTTGGTTTACCATATTTCCCCATTTTGCGCTGCCTGTGTGGAAATACTTCCTCATATTCTTTATTATTTCTACAGTATGGCCTTTAAAATGTAAAGCCTTTAAGATAGCGGTAAAAGGGCTAAGGCGAAAAGCTTTATTACCATTTGCCAGGCAATAGGCAATTGTTTTAAAGGCATTGCAGCACAGCTTAAATAAGCGAAGTAAATAGACGGTTTGCTTTGGGCTTAAATAATTGGTAACGCAAAAATTAGTCAATCGTTTGCGCTGATATTTATGTTGTAATGCTCGTTTGCTTGTTCTACTTTTAAAGAATACAAATCAACAAAACCGAAAAGAACCAGCACAAATGCGTATCCATTTGCTTACAAAAACACTTGTTTTAGGGCTGTTAATAAGCTTATCTATTAATAGCTGGGCCCAAAAAGAAAACACCTTTGCCATAGGTGCCGAATCTTTTGAGCTTAATGGCAAGCCATATGTAATACGCTGTGGCGAAATGCATTTTGCCCGTATACCAAAAGCCGAGTGGAAACAACGTTTGCAAATGGCCAAAGCAATGGGTTTAAACACGGTTTGTGCTTACTTATTTTGGAACATACACGAAAAACAGCCCGGTCAGTTTACCTGGACAGGGCAGAGCGATGCTGCCGAATTTTGTAAACTGGCAAAAGAGGTTGGTTTATATGTAATATTAAGGCCAGGGCCATATTCTTGTGCCGAATGGGAGTTTGGCGGTTTCCCCTGGTGGCTGCTTAAAGATAAAAGCATCCGCTTGCGCACACAACATCCCTATTTCTTAGAAAGAGCCAAAAAGTACCTTTTAGCCGTAGGCAAACAGCTTGCCCCATTGCAGATTAGCCGCGGTGGCAACATTATTATGGTGCAGGTAGAAAACGAGTATGGTAGCTACGGCAACGATAAAGATTATATGAACATCATTAAAGCCAATCTGCAAGAAGCTGGCTTTACCGTTCCTTTATTTCATTGCGATGGGCCTTCGCAGTTAAAAAACGACCACCCTGAAGGTTTGTTCGCAGTGGTAAACTTTGGCAGCGGACCAGAAGCTAATTTTAAAGCCTTAAGGGCCATACAGCCTACAGGGCCGTTAATGTGTGGCGAATATTACCCGGGCTGGTTCGATAGCTGGGGCAGGCCGCACCACAAAGGCGATACCCAACGCATTGTAGCCGAATTAAAATACATGCTCGATAATAAAGCATCGTTTAGTATTTATATGGCGCATGGCGGAACAAGTTTTGGTACTTACAGTGGGGCCAATGCACCGCCTTACCTGCCGCAAACCAGCAGTTACGATTACGATGCACCTATTGATGAGGCCGGTAATACAACCGAAAAGTTTTACGCCATACGTAAGTTATTTGCCAATTACCTGCAAGAAGGAGAGGTATTGCCAGATGTACCTGCAGCAAATAAGATCCAGCAATTACAAACGGTTACGTTCTCCTCAATAGCTGTACTATCTAAAAACCTGCCTAAACCTGTATTGGCCGATACCGCAATGCTGATGGAAGATTTAGACCAGGATTTTGGTTGTGTGGTATACGAAACAAATTTAAACGCGGGCCAAAAATCGAACCTGGTGTTTAAAGACATTCACGATTATGCATTGGTATATATTGATGGTAAAAAGATTGGCGAACTGGATAGGAGAAAAAATAAATTCAGCATCGAAATTCCGGCCAGAACGCGCAAAAGTGTATTAAGGGTTTTGGTAGAAGCCACAGGCAGGGTAAACTACGGCTACCAGATGCTCGATCGGAAAGGGATCCATGGCGAGGTATACTTAACCGAAAATGGAAAACAGACTGTTTTAAAGGGCTGGAAAAATTATCCCATCAGGCTTGGTGAGGTAAATATTCCGCTCCGTTACGAAAAGCTTGGCAATCAACCTGCTGCGGCTGCTTTTTACAAAGGAAGTTTTAATGCCGATAAATTAGAAGATACTTACCTCGATATGGGTAAATGGAATAAAGGCCTAGTGTGGTTAAATGGAATGTGTTTGGGGAGGTACTGGAATATCGGGCCGACGCAAACCATGCTTGTACCGGGCAGCTGGCTCAAAAAAGGCAAAAATGAAGTGGTGGTGTTCGACCTCTTCGGAACAGAAAAACCTGCATTAAGCTTTTTAGATAAACCCATTTTGGATGTGGTGAACGAAAAACAGCCCGAACTGCACAAAAAAGATAACCAAAAATGGGTTTCGGATGCACAACAAGCTTATGCCGAAGGCAGTTTTGCGAACGATAATAAATGGCAGCAGGTTAGTTTTAAACCTGTAACCGCGCGTTATTTTTGTTTAGAAGCACTATCCGAGCAAAAAGGACAGCCTTATACCACGGTTGCAGAAATTGTACTGCTTGATGAAAAGGGGAACGAAATTCCGCGCAGCGATTGGAAAATAGTATATGCCGATAGTGAAGAACTGGGTGGCGATGACGGAAATGCGGCTAATGTTTTCGATTTGCAGTTTACCAGCATCTGGCACACGCAGTGGGAATCTAAATCGCCAAAACCACCACACCAGATCGTAATAGACCTGGGTAAAAATTACAGCATAAATGGATTAAAGCTATTACCCAGACAGGATAATGCCAATGGAAGAATTAAAGATTACAGATTATATTTTAGCCAAAAACTTTTTAAAAACCTTTAGCCCATTAATGCGCTGTAAGTGAGTGGTATTTGGCGCGAAAAAGTGCGAAAGAATAGCAAGTAAAACGTTTGTTCAGTATTAACCGGATCAATTAAAAAACTAAACAATAAATATTAAATAACACAAATGGAACGTAGAGATTTTATCAAAAATGGTGCATTTACGGCTGCTGGTTTAACCATCCTGCCAACCGGAAGTTTATTTGCATCATCAGACAGCGGAAAAGTAAGAGTAGGTTATATCGGTGTGGGTGCACGTGGTATGAGCCATATTTCTGAAGGTGCCTTAAGAGACGATGTAGAAATTGTTGCAATTTGCGATACCCAGGAAAGTTCACTCAAAATCTGTCGTAATTATATTGCCAAAAAAGGCAGACCAGCGGCAACAGAGTACACCGGTGGCTTAGATGCTTATAAAAAACTTTTAGACCGTAAAGATATTGATGCCGTAATTATTGCAACACCATGGCAGTTTCACCGCGACCAGGCAGTTGATGCCATGAAAGCTGGTAAATATGTAGGTTGCGAGGTAATTGCAGGTTTAAGTGTTCAAGATCACTGGGATATTGTAAACACTTCAGAAAAAACAGGCATGCCTTACATGACTTTAGAAAACGTTTGTTACCGCAGAGATGTAATGGCGGCTTTAAACATGGTTAGACAAGGTGTTTTTGGCGAATTGGTGCACCTTGAAGGTGGTTACCAACATAATTTAAGAAACGTACTTTTTAACAACGGTAAAGATTATTATGGTGGTGGGGTAGAGTACGGGCCAAAAGCATTAAGCGAGGCACAATGGCGTACGCAGTTCAATATCGATCAGGATGGCGATTTATATCCAACCCATGGTGTTGGCCCTTTAATGCAATATGCAAACATTAACAGGGGAAATAGCTTTACCAGCCTGGTATCGTTCAGCTCTAAAGCAAGAGGTTTGGCCGCTTACGTAGAAGAAGTTTCTCCTGGCCATCCTAACGCTAAAATTAATTATAAAAACGGTGATGTTACCACTACGATGATCAACTGTGCAAACGGCGAAACCGTATTGTTAAGTCACGATACCCACTTACCTAGGCCATATTCTATCGGTTTCAGGGTACAGGGAACAAAGGGCCTTTGGATGGATGTAAACAAATCAGTATACATCGATCATAAATCGAAGAAAGATGATGTATGGGATCCGGCTCAGGAATGGTTTGATAAATACGATCACCCGCTTTGGAAAAAATATCAAGCAGAAGCTGTAGGCGCTGGTCACGGTGGTATGGATTGGTTTGTATTTAATGGATTTATCCAGGCGGTAAAACAGAAAAAACAAACCCCTATTGACGTTTATGATTCAGTTACAATGAGTGTAATTATGCCACTTTCTACCAAATCGTTAAAAGAAGGAAATATGCCACAAAAATTCCCTGATTTTACAAAAGGAAAATGGAAAGATCGAAAAAATACTTTCGCTTTAGACGATAGTGGTTTTTAGTCTCGTTTGCGGGTAATGCCATATGGCTTACCCGCATAATTTAATAAGCAACTTTATTCAGGTTGATCAAATGGTTTGCCTGGAACAATTTTTATTCAAATATATATTACCATCTTATGTTTCAAGCAGTATTAGGTGCTTATGGACTTAACGCAGAAAAATTTAAAATTGAACCTTTCGGCTCGGGCTTAATTAACCATACCTGGAAAGTTTACAGTGAAAAATTAGCCTATATCTTGCAAGAGGTGAATACGGAAGTTTTTCGCCAGCCTCAAAATATTGCTCAAAATATTGAGACAATAAAAAAATATCTTGATCAAACAGCCCCTAAATATTTATTTGTTGCCCCAATTACGGCCACAAATGGAGATGATTTTGTGGTTATTGACGATCATTTTTACAGGATTTTTCCATTTGTGGAAAATTCTTGCTCTATTGATTTTGTGCATCAGCCTGAGCAGGCTTACCACGCTGCTAAGCAGTTTGGTAAATTTACCAGGATGCTTTGTGCCTTCAATGTACAAAAATTAAAGCCCACTATAGAAGATTTTCATAACCTGCCTTTACGTGTAGAGCAGTTTAAAAAAGCTTTAGAACAAGCTAGCGATGAAAGGATTAGTGAGGCGAAATTTGCTATAGAAGAGATTATCAGACATTACAATATAGAAGAGCAGTATGTACACATGGTAGATAGCGGTGCGCTTAATTTACGTGTTGTACACCACGATACCAAAATTAGCAATGTACTGTTACAGGCCGAAACCGGGGTAGGCTTATGTGTAATCGATTTAGATACCGTAATGCCCGGATACTTTATCAGCGATGTGGGCGATATGATGCGTACTTATCTCTCAGAAGCCAATGAAGAGGAAAAGGATTTTAGTAAAATAGCCATTAGAGAAGACGTTTTTGCCGCAATACATAAAGGTTATATGGAAGAAATGGATCAGGTTTTGGCCTTTACCGAAAAACAGTTCTTTATTTATTCGGGTAAATTTATGATTTACATGCAAGCGGTAAGGTTTATAGCCGATTTCTTAAATGGCGATATTTACTATAAAACAAATTATCCTGAGCACAACTTGGTGAGGGGCTTAAATCAGATCGATTTATTAAATAAGTACGTCGCCAAAGAATCGAAATTTGAAGAGATTATTAAGAAAATTAATCAAAATAGAATAAATGACTCTAAAAT
>NZ_JBFTQI010000305.1:0-6501 GCF_056398925.1 Pedobacter sp. 01T416_2 | reverse complement strand
GTGCAACATCATCCAATATTCATCTTGGTACTACTTTATTGGTTTCTACGGTAGATCAGTTGCAATCTGTAACGGTTACAGCCAAAACGCCCATTATAGAGAACAAGATCGACAAAACCGTTTACAATACCGCTAACGATCTTACCRCACAGAACGGTGTGGCTTTGGATGTGTTAAAAAAAGTTCCGATGGTAAGTGTTGATATCGATGGAAATGTGGAACTGCAGGGAAGTGGAAGCGTCCGTTTTTTAATCAATGGCAAGCCCTCCAGTATTTTTGGTGCCAGCCTTGCTGATGCGCTGCAGTCGATTCCCGCCAGTCAGATCAAAAGTGTAGAAGTGATTACCAGTCCGGGTGCGAAATATGATGCCAGTGGCACAGGGGGGATCATCAATATCGTATTAAAAGATAATAAATTCCAGGGCATGAACGGAAGTGTCAATGTTTCTGCCGGAACAAGATTGGAAAACGGATCGGTAAACCTGAATGTAAAAAAAGGAAATTTTGGTGTTGGTGTTTTCTTTAGTGGGAACAAACAGTTCAACACGGTTACAAAAAGTTCACTTGACCGCCTTTCCTATAATAATACCAGAGATACGATTAACAGGTTTTTTCAGGACGGAAGCAACCCTACCAAAAGAGGGAGCTACCAGACTGGCATCAATCTGAACTGGAGCATTACACCTAAGGATGAAGTCACAGCTACCTTTGGTTACAATCATTTCAATAATAACGGAAGTGGGGTTACCAACCAAAACCAACAATACCTGCTTGCCTCATCTGGGCTTTTGTTATCCAATATCCAGAGCACCAGAAATTCGGTCAGTAATTTTAACGCCAACTCAACCGATATTAGTTTAGCCTACAAAAAAAGTTTCAAAAAAGGAGGTCATGAACTGGATTTTCTCTATAATTCGAGTTTTGGAAACAACACCGTTCGTACTTCACAAACCTCTGCCTACCTGAACGGCAATTATCCAACAACCGGATTACAGAGCTCGAACCCTGGTAAAGAAAATGAGACCGAACTTTCTGTTAACTACACTTTGCCTGTAAGCAAAAAACTCACAATTGAAAGCGGAGTAAAAATGAATATAGACGACCTGAACAATAATGTGGTTACGGATACTTTAACCACAAACGGATCGTATATTAACAATGCCAACCAAACCTATGGCTTTAATTATAAGAGGAATGTATATTCGGCCTACCTATCGGCTTCTTTTTCACTTTTTAAAGATTTTATTACGGGCAAGACGGGACTTAGGTATGAACGTACTGGAAAAGTAGCAGATTTCTCCGGTGCAGAAATAGCCGGATACAATACTTTTGCCCCATCTTTTACCCTTCAGCATAAACTCGATGATTCGCAATCTATCAAACTCTCTTATACCTATAGAATCGAAAGACCAGATTATGGTGACCTCAACCCATTTTACAATATCAGCGATCCGCATAATATGAGTACCGGAAATCCACTGTTGAAGCCTGAAATCGGCAATAACTTTGAATTGGGTTACAGCAAAAACTTTAAAAACGGAGCAAACATTTATTTTGCTGGATATTTCAGGAGAAATACCGATGATATGCAGCAGCTTACCACCTATTATGACGTATTGACCATCAATGATATCGATTATTCTGCTGTTTCACTTACCCAAAGATTCAATCTGGGCACGCAGACAAGCATTGGCGCGAGTTTATTTGCTTCGGTACCTATAACCAAAAAATTGAACCTGCGCACCAACATACAGGCAGGCAACAGAGACAATGTATCGCCTGGCCTGGCAAGTGTTAGTGCATTTGCCTACAGAACCAACCTAAATGCAAGTTATGAGCTTCGCAATAATCTTTTGGCAGAAGTTTTTGGAAATTATAATTCATCACAAAAAAACTTAAGGAGTACAAGACCCTCAGTATTCAACTATAGTATCGCGATAAGAAAACAGTTTCTCAACAAAAATGCGAGTATCGGTTTAACAGGAGTAAATCCTTTCAACCGGAATCTCACGCAGAGACAGACCAGCTTTGGCCCAAATTTCGATCAGACAAGCCTTAGGTTTGTTCCTGTACGGTCCTTTGGGTTAACATTATCCTATAAATTTGGCAAGCTACAGTTTAAAAAAGATTCGAAAGAAGACAATGGGCCGCAGCTGCCCGATGTTGGCGGGGGAAAATAGTTTTAAGGCCGTAGTCTCCCAAAAAAGCAGCTAACTATTTGAGAAAAAATACAAAAAGGAAAAAATACTGATTAGCAGAGAACCGTTGGCATAGGGCTTTGTTTAAACGGTTCTCCGGCTTTCGCTCTTAATTGCTAGGTGCTTAAGGAATTGTAATTGTCTCAAGTTCTACAACATGTGCACTAAAAAAGCCAAGTGCTCCACCACTGACATTACTTACCAGATTGGCGGGAGCTGCCCGGTCGGCAGAACTGCTGGCATTGAAAAGGCTAAATAAATAGGTGTATACCGGAGCCTCAACGCCATGCATTTCTACAGTAAGCCTGTCACCCTTAACAAGTCCTTACTATGATCTTTTCCTTACTATGATCTTTTGTCCTGTTTTAAAAGACAAGGTATTCGTTGATCTCCTTATCGGAAGTAAACTCATCACTGAAAACCTCAATTTCACTATATTGATTGTGATTATGACTCGTCGTATATTTACTTGTCGTTTGGTGGCAGATATTATCAATCGTATCATCAAACCTTCGAACTGAACTCCACAGATTTTCACCAAAAGCAACGAAGAACCTCAAAAGTAGCCTACCCATTTCGGGTCAAATGGTCATAACTTGATTGCCTCCTAATTTGTGGAAGACAGAGACATATTAAGTTTATGGTCGGGGGCCTTGCCAAAGTGGCTAGTGTACCATTCAATCAGTTTAGGAGATTTAAACTGGTTATTTCCATTTATTCCTCTAATAAAACGTTTGGCAGATTTAGTTCCATTTTCCCCTTCCATGGCTTGATAAAGAACATAATCCACAATAATTTTATCATCTGGCTTGGGGCCTTTGTAAGCCAAAATTGCTCCATCCTTCCCGATGATGAACGGTGCCGGATCGCCGATCGCCAAAATTTTATGGAATTTGGCAGACGAAACATCAGCACCTAATTTATTGGTTGATGAGGTATCTGAACCTACATATAGACTGGCAAAAATTACGTCGGAATATTTAGCAAAGCGTTCCTTTAGCAACCGGTATGATTTTTCCTGCTGAACTGAGAGTTTCTTATTTCCCCAAACATATAGATAGACCGTTTTTCCCCTGTATAAGCTGCCAAATGAGTGATTACTTCCATCAGCATCCACAATTTGTATATCAGAAATATAAGTATCGGTATAATCATTATAGTCTTTAACCAAAAGTTTGGCGATTCCTTTCACCATCATTGTGCAGGAACTACCAAGGACACAAAGGGCAATAATAAACAAGTAAGTATATTTCTTCATCTTCTTTAAAGCTTGTTTGACGCTGGTAACGTGTATTYGAATTAGTTTATATAGGAGAGACGACAAGAATTGATCGAAGGTTGCATCAACATTCTAAAATATTTTTATCAATGACTATTAGAAACGGTGCGAGACTTATTTTGAAATCTTCAACTCTGATTTACGCTTCAAATCATCAACAAAAAAGTTCGTTAAAGATCTCGTTAAGAGCACCAAAAATTTAACATGTGATATATTTAATAAACTATTCAATGTATGTTTTTAAACGAAAACGATTAGAGCAGATAATATTGATTAAAAAAAATCTGATTTTGAAAACGTCTTTTAAAATGTATGATAATTTAATACCTTTTAAACAAAAAATTTGCAAGAAAAATAGAGGTGAGTTTTTGGCGACCTAATGCCAAATACGATTTTAACTTCCTTAAAAACAAATAATTAAAACCAAAGGTCCTACACCCTTTCATTCCACCCTAAATTTAATAAAGGAATCTTGTCCTTCGCAACAGGGATAGCAGCGGATACCGGCCTGTGGTTAAGGCCTGAAGGCGTATGAGCGGATAGCCCGGCAGTTGCCAAAAAAAATATAAAGCGGCTATCAAAATTAGACAACCGGGCATAAAACAAAAAACTTCGACACTTGCCCAGGTCTACGCACATATATTTGAATGACTGTATGCCAAACGAAAAGCCACTGATCTATACCAGTGGCTTTATTTCCCAAAACAGTCTCCTGTTTATTTTGCGCTGTTCTTTTTCTCCGTAACCTCAGCCCTGATCTCTTGGGCAAGGTTTTTAAGGTCTTGCATTGCTTTACGTACACGTGTACCGGCTGCTGCATTTCCACCATCATAAAATTTCGTCACATCAGCCTCAACTGAAGCGATTACTTCCTGTACCTGTTTGAATTTGTCCATAACTGTTTTTTAAGGGGCCAAAGGGCCCGGATATAATTATTTTGTCCTTGGAAACCGTGTTCCAGCCCCAAAACTAAACATTTAAGCGGGAAAGCAAAAAAAAGAACTATTGAAAACCAAGATGCCCGGCTTCACTGCTTACCCCTATCGCATTGGCTCTCCACAGGATAAAGCCCAGCCTGCCGCAGCATTCCGCAACAAAATACTCGATATCCGCAGGTACATCATTCACGATACGGTAGCGGATTTTGTATTTCGGGTTATAGCTGATATAGACAACCAGATCATCGTCTGAAAATCCCCTGCCTGACAAAGGCTTGAAATGGGCTTCCTGTAATTCCTTTGCGGTCCGGACCAAACGGTCGTTCATTACTTTGGCCAATGCTTTTTCAGGCTTAAAATCTGTCTCTAAAATAGCCAGTACGGTTACGGTCATCAGGCAAAAATAGACAGATTAGGCACATTGACAAATGCTTTAGGATAAGCAACTGAAAATCAGGCAAAATATTTTTTCAGACCAAATTTATAGTGCGCAAAAGTCAGTCTTAAGGCAATAACCAGCTTTATACACAGTTGTAAAAGGAATAACCAGGCAGTTTACATTGATCAGTTTTTCTAATTTCAGGTTGACTATTTACCTGAATACCATCTGTTTTATCTTCCTGCTATAAAGAACTTTCTTCCACTTGTTCCTGCTTGTCCAAAAGAGCAGACTTTATCAAAGTAAAAGCATAGTCCCCGGCTTCGGCAACGAAATTCATACTTTCCTTTAAGCCTGGATATTTCAGGGAAAATGGCCACTCGTTCCGTTTTTAAAGTGAGGCCACATTTCGCTTCAAACTGGTTCATCATCACTTTTGGTGAAGAATTATGTATGATGGCGAATCTGAAAATCAGGAATTTCTGCCTACTTTCAATACCGAACATAAAAGCTCTTAAAAACAAAAATCATTTTTTTTATACTTTATATTGATATATCAATTATGTTTGCATCAACATAATTGATATGAATAACAAAAACCCAACAGCAACAGTACTTTATTTGATTGAACAAGCAATTAAGGAGTATAGAAAAATTTCACAAAGGAATATCTCAAAAATTGTAAAAGATATTACAGTAGATCAATGCCTAGTCTTAATAATCCTTAACAAGAATGACAAAATTTCTCAAAATGAATTGGCAAATCTTGTTTTTAAGGATAATGCATCCATCACGAGAATGATAGAATTAATGGTTAAAAAAGATTATCTAAATAGAACTATTCATAAAGGAGATAGAAGGAAATTTAATCTTGAAATAACCGAAAAAGGAAAAAAAACGCTAGAATTAATAAACCCAATTGCAAAACTGAATAGAGAAACGGCACTAAATGGTTTGTCGTTGGAAGAGATTAATTTACTCGAAAAAATATTAAATAAAATAATTACTAATTGTAAAATCTAAGAAATGAAAAAAGTATTTAATCTATTGTTAATCTACGTTGTAATCTGCTTCAACTCAAAAGCGAATGCCCAGGATTTTACGGAAAGTAATAAACAAATATTGGAAATAGCAGATAAAATTAATAAATATTACATTTTTGAAGATGTTGCAAATCAACTTTCTAAAAAATTAAAATCGGAAATAGATCTTAAAACTTTTGACAATCTTTCTGATGCAGAATTTGCAAAATCTCTTTCAAAATATTTAACAAGAAACGGTAATGATCTGCATTTCAATTTATTATACCGTCCGGGTAAAGAGGAAGAAAAAGCAGTCAATGAAAAGGAATTGCTAAAAAAATACGATGCTATTAACAAACAGTGGAATTATGGTTTTGATAAAGTGATGAGATTAGACGGAAATATCGGTTATATTGAATATACCGGATTTCCCGAAGGAAATAAATCTGCTCAACAAATTTTAGATGCTACAATGAATTTTGTTTCAAATACAAATGCTTTGATTATAGATTTAAGGAACAACCGGGGCGGTGATGGCAAAATGGTAAGGCTATTTTTAAGTTATTTTTTTAATGAAAGAATTAAATTGAGTGAGATTTACACCAGATATAATAATAAAACCGAAGAGAAGTACACCTATAAAAAAGTAAATGGCAAAAAGTATTTAGATAAACCTGTATACCTC
>NZ_JBFTQI010000304.1:0-6508 GCF_056398925.1 Pedobacter sp. 01T416_2 | reverse complement strand
GCGGTTGGCCGTGCAGTTGTTGGTTTAGGAAAAGATGGCGGGGCCAGTACCATTACCCAACAATTGGCAAAAAACCTTTATCGTACGCGGTATAATAAATCGCAGGGATTATTGATCAAAATACCTCTAGTAAGAACCTTAATTGTAAAATTAAAGGAATGGATGACTGCTGTAAAGTTAGAATCTAACTATTCTAAAAATGATATTATCACTATGTACCTGAATACCGTTTCTTTCGGTAACAATACTTATGGGATAAAAACAGCCAGCCGGATTTACTTTGATAAGGAAGCAAAAGATTTAGCCACTACAGATGCAGCCATGCTTGTGGGTATGCTAAAGGGCACAACGTTATATAATCCAACTAAAAACCCGGCAAAAGCATTAGAAAGAAGAAATGTGGTGCTTGCACAAATGAACAAGTACAAGTACCTAAGCAAAGATAGTTTGACAGAATTATCAAAGGAGCCGATTAAACTAAAAGAAGGCAAAATGCAGGATGGCAGCGATGGTGACTCTTATTTAAGGGCTGCTGTGGCAAAATACTTGGAGAAATGGTGTACTGATAATGGTTACGACCTTTATGAAGATGGATTAAAAATTTACACTACTATAGATTCTAAACTTCAAAAATATGCTGAGGAAGCAGTTGCCGATCAGATGAGGATTTTGCAGCGCAGGTTCTATAATGTGTGGGGCAACGAAGATCCTTGGTACGATTCGGAAAAACAAAAGGTTAATTATCCAGACAGGGCGATGAAAAACTTGCCGATTTACACACTTTTACAAAAGAAATTCCCTAACAGTCCAGATTCTGTTACCGCTTATTTTAATAAAAAGAAAAGGATGCAGATCTTCACTTACAAAGGCGATCGTGATACTTCATTCTCTACTTTGGATTCTATCCGTTATTATGGTAAAATCATGAATACCGGAATGATGACCATGGAACCCGCAAGTGGTAAGATTAAAGTTTGGGTTGGTGGTATCGACCATAAATTTTTCAAATACGATCACGTTAATCAATCTAAACGCCAGGCAGGTTCTACTTTTAAACCTTTTGCTTATTTAACGGCATTAGAACAAGGCATGAGTCCTTGTGATAAATTTACAGATAAACCTGTTAAAATTGCTTATCAGGATAAAGGTGAAACGAAATATTGGGAGCCAAAAAACGCTGATTACAGTGTTTCGTACCGCGAAATGAGTTTAAGGTGGGCAATGGCGAAATCAGTAAATACCATTACCGCCCAGGTAACCGAAAAGGTGGGCTGGGATAATGTTGTAAAATATGCGCACGAGTGCGGAATCGATAGCCATCTAGAATCTGTTCCATCTGTAAGTTTGGGTTCAAACGATGTTACAGTTTACGAAATGGTAAAAGCTTATGCTACCTTCATGAATAAAGGCATCAAAACTGATCCCATTTTAGTTGAGAAAATTACCGACCAGGATAACAATGTAATTGATGAGTTTAAACCTAAAACAAAAAGGGTTTTAACAGAAGAAATTGCCTGGTTAATGACTTATATGTTCCGTGGCGGTATGGAAGAGCCAGAAGGTACATCGCAGGCATTATGGGAATGGCCGGATCTATTTAGAAAAAACAATCAAATTGGCGGTAAAACGGGTACTTCTTCTGATTATGTAGACGCCTGGTATATGGGTTTAACCAAAGATCTGGTAACTGGCGTTTGGGTAGGTTGTGATGAAAGAACAGCACACTTTAAAAACGGTGAACAAGGAGAAGGCTCAAGAACGGCACTACCCATTTTCGCTAAGTTTATGGAGAAAGTATACCTCGATCCAAAATCCGGTTATACATATGGTCCATTCCCTAAAGCAACAGTTGATATTACTAGAACCTACAACTGCCCTAGTCCACGGATTATAAGAGATACCACATCAACCGATAGCTTAGCAGTAGATTCAACAGATTTTACCGTTCCTGAAACACCAGAAACGGTTATTCCTGTAACCATTGAACCTGAAGTAAAAAAAGAAGAAAAGAAAGTTGAACCTGTTCAAACTCCTCCAGCAACTACTGTTCCTTTAACCAGAAAGGAAGAAAGAGAACTGAGAAGAAAGCAACGTCAGGAAGAAAAAGAAAAGAAAAAGAACGAGAACAATCAGCCTTAGTTTTTATCGCGATAAATAACCAGATACCTCAACTATCTGCGCTTTTGAGCAGAAAAATTCTAAAAAGTGTTAAAATTTTAATACTGTTTTAAACAATTGCTATTTTTATTTCCCAAATCTCTTACAATTTCATTTTCGCAAATTATTGAACTTCATTACTAAAACCACATATATGAAAATAGGCTCTACTTTATTAAAGCGATATTCTTCTTTATTGCTTCTGCTTATTCTTTCTTTTTCTGTTAAGGCCCAATATTTCGGACAAAACAAGGTAAGGTATAAAAAACTCGATTTTAAAGTTTTGCAAACCCCCCATTTCGAGATTTATTATTATATCAAAAACGAGAAACTTCTAAAACGGTTTTCGCAAGACGCCGAAACCTGGTACAAAATGCATCAGGAAGTTTTTAGAGATACTTTTTTAAAGAAAAATCCTATTATATTATACAACAACCATCCTGACTTCCAGCAAACAACAGCTCTTAACGGAGAAATTGGAATTGGTACCGGTGGAGTTACAGAGGCACTAAAAAACAGGGTAATTATGCCTGTTATGGAGCTAAATAGCCAAACAAGACACGTTTTAGGGCACGAGCTTGTTCATGCTTTTCAATATCACCTTTTGCTCGAAAAAGATTCGATTAGCTTAGAAAATGTTGGGCAAACACCACTATGGATGGTTGAAGGTATGGCTGAATACTTGTCAATCGGAAAAAAGGATGCATTTACTTCGATGTGGATGCGCGATGCCATGTTGAACCGTGATATCCCTTCATTGAAAGATTTAACCAACTCTAATAAATATTTCCCTTACCGTTATGGCCAGGCATTTTGGACTTACATAGGTTCTCAGTACGGCGATACCACCATCGTTCCGTTGTTTAAGAATACTGCAAAATATGGTTATGAAAACGCCATCAGGTATACTTTTGGCTATGATGACAAAACATTGTCGGGTTTATGGAAAAATTCTATCGACGCGCATTATAAACCAATGTTAAAAGCAGATAGTTCGCAGATCAAAATTACGGGCACGAAAATCATCGATAATAAAAACGCAGGCAATATGAACGTTGCCCCTGCCCTTAGTCCAGATGGGAAATATTTGGCTTTCATGTCAGAAAAAGACCTTTTTGGCATTGATTTATTTCTTGCAGATGCCAAAACCGGCAGAATTATCAGGAAGTTGAGCAGTCAGATTTCTAACGGCCATATTGATGATTTCAATTTTATAGAGTCAGCTGGAGCATGGTCGCCGGATAGTAAACAGTTTGCCTTCAGTATATTCAGCCATGGTAAAAACCAGATGATGATTATCAATGTTTCAAACGGAACCACAGTTTCTCAAACAGCGATGGATCAGGTGCAGCAATTTGGTAATTTAACATGGTCGCCAAATGGAAAAGATGTGGCTTTTTCGGGCATGGTTGAAGGACAAAGTGATATCTTCTCCTACAATTTAGACACCAAAACAATTACTCAAATTACTAACGATGTTTATTCTGATTATGCACCTAGTTACTCTCCAGATGGTAAAAAATTGGTATTTTCATCAGATAGAGCGGCAATTCAGGCGAATATAGTTAATGCAGTACTGCCTATAAACCTAGCTGTTTACGATATCGCTTCTAAAACGGTGAGCAATTTAAATGTTTTTCCAGGAGCAAATAACCTAAATGCACAGTTCTCTTCAAACAGTCAAAATATCTATTTCCTTTCWAACAGAGATGGATTTAGAAATTTATATAAATACAATTTCGCAGATAATACAGTAGATCAGTTAACTGATTATTTTACAGGAATTAGCGGGATTACCGAGTTTTCGCCTGCAATTTCAGTATCTACAACTGATGATATTGTATATAGCTATTATCGCTACCAACGTTATACTTTGTATAATGCTAAGTTAAGCAGCTTTAAAGCGAAACGAATTGGTAATCAGGATGAAAACTTTGATGCTGCTATCCTTCCCCCGATGGAAAACATTGGTGTAAACATCATCAATTCTAATTTAAATAATTTTGATCGTTTCGAAAAAACCATAGCCGATTCGATGAAAACTGTGCCATACAAACCGAAATTCAGGTTAGATTATTTAGCAAATAGTGGTGTTGGTGTTTCTACCAGCCGTTTCGGAACCGGTGTTTCAGGTGGTATTGTGGGTATGTTTAGCGATATATTAGGCACGAATCAAATCATAGCAAATCTATCCGTAAATGGAGAAATTTACGATTTTGGTGGATTAGTGGGTTACATCAATCAGAAAAGCAGAATCAACTGGGGCGCTGCAGTTTCGCACATTCCATATGTATCTGGTTTCAGGTCTTACGGATATGAAAATATCCCTACAGGTGATAATCAAACTGTTAATGCCTTAGCAGACAGAACGGATATTATCAGAACGTTTGAAGATCAGATCCAGGTTTTTGGGGCTTATCCATTTAGCAAAATTCACAGATTTGAATTGGGTGGATCATTTTCGCATTATAGTTATAGAGTTGACCGATATAGCAATTATTACAATTCGGCGGGTTACTACATTGGTTCCGACAAAAGCAGGATTTCTAACGACGTTGCTTCTCAGGACTACGGCATTCCGTTTAATTCTTTTACACTTTATCAGTTAAATGCTGGCTTTATTGGTGATAACTCTATTTTTGGGCTTACTGGTCCGCTTGATGGTTTTAGATATCGCGTAAGTGGGGAAAAGTATTTTGGTACCTATAATTTTGCTGGTGTAACTGCAGATCTCCGTAAATATTGGAGGGCTAAGCCAGTAACATTTGCCGTTCGAAGTTATAACACCCTAAGGATTGGTAAAGATGCGGATAGACTTTATCCAATGTATCTGGGTTATCCTTATCTAATTAGAGGTTACGAATCAAATTCAATTTACAAAAGCACCTCGGCTCAATCGTCAGAATCTTTCGATATTAACCAGTTAACAGGAAGTAAAATAGCCGTTTTTAACTTCGAGGTACGCTTACCTTTTACAGGGCCTAAAAAGTTAGCTGCAATACCTTCTAAATTTTTATTCTCTGATCTGAATTTATTCTTTGACGCAGGATTGGCCTGGACAAACGACACCAAGGTGAAGTTTAAAAGTGAACCGACCTATACGACAGAACCTGTATTAGATAACAATGGTGTTCCTGTTAAAGATGATAAAGGAAATCCAGTTACCTATCAATCTACAACGGAACGTGTGCCAGCAATGAGTATTGGTATATCGTTACGGGTAAACGTTTTTGGCTATTTTGTATTAGAGCCTTATTATGCGATTCCTTTCCAAAGGAAGGATGTTAAAACTGGAGTATTTGGTTTAACATTCGCTCCAGGGTGGTAAAAGGAAATTAATTAGGAAATTGCATATGAAAAAAATATTTTTAATGGTTTTATTGTCTTGCAGTCTTTTGGGTTTTGCTCAAACAGTAACAGAGCCAGCTAATAATCCAAAAGAATGGTCTCAAGCTACAGCGCCATTTAGAATTGCAGGTAATTTGTATTATGTTGGCACTTATGATTTAGCTTCTTATTTAATTGTAACAGAAAAAGGAAATATATTAATAAATACAGGTTTAGCTAATTCGCTTTCAATAATAAAAGAAAATATAAAAGCTTTGGGATTTGATTATAAATCAATCAAAATTTTGCTCTTAACCCAAGCTCATTTTGATCATTTGGGTGCAATGGCCGAGATTAAAAAAGAAACCGGCGCGAAACTTTATGTAGATGAGAAAGATGCGGATGCTCTTGAAACAGGCGGAAAATTAGATTATGAGCTTGGGAAATATGGCATAAGTTTCAAGCCTGTAAAACCTGATTTCCTATTGAAGAATAACGATAAGATTAAATTAGGCAGCACTACTTTAACAATGCTTCATCATCCTGGGCATACTAAAGGATCGTGTAGTTTTATATTTGATACAAAAGATAAAAATTCTAGCTACAAAATTTTGATTGCCAATATGCCATCCATAATTGTTGATAGAAAATTCTCAGAAATAGCATCATATAAAGATATCCAAAAAGATTATACTGAAACTTTTAAAGCAATGAAAAAGCTTGACTTTGATCTTTGGGTTGCCTCTCACGCAAGTCAGTTTGAGCTCCATGATAAGCGTAAATCAGGAGCCCCTTATAATCCAAAAGTCTTTATGGATAAAAGTAAATTTTTCAAGAATCTTGAAGATCTGGAAAATATTTTCCTCGAAAAAATAAAAAATTAACCTTTTCCTAACTTGTTAAAAGCGATTAAATACAAATAATCGCTTTTTTTTTTTGGAGATAGTTTAATTTCTTTTAGTTTAATAAACGTAACAATTAAGACAAACTCGTAAATGATAGTTTTACCTGATTGCTTATATTC
>NZ_JBFTQI010000303.1:0-6514 GCF_056398925.1 Pedobacter sp. 01T416_2 | reverse complement strand
GTATTGTACATGCTCATATTATCGCGGAATACCCGATAATCCAACATTGATGGGATTTCTTTTTTTGCCTTGTTAAGGAATTCATTTTTAGCAATGACCAATGTCATCCCAGCTGGCCCCATATTCTTTTGCGCTCCTGCATAAATAAGATCAAAATCGGTGATGTTAATTTTTCTGGAAAAAATATCTGATGACATATCGCATATCAACGGCGCACCGGCAGTAGGGAAATCAAATATTTCTGTCCCCTCAATCGTATTATTTGAAGTACAATGCAGGTACGCAGCTTGCTTATTGTTATTAAACTCAACTGGGATATAGGCATAATCTTTATCTTTCGAAGAAGCCACTAACTCTACTTCGCCAAACAATTTGGCCTCTTTAATGGCTTTTTGTGCAAAATATCCTGTATCAAGATAAGCAGCTTTTTTTCCTTTACTCAAAAAATTCATCGGAACCATAGCAAATTGTGTACTAGCCCCACCCTGTAAAAAAAGTACCGAATAGTGATCTGGAACAGACAATAACTCGCGCACCAAAAGCTGGGTTTTAAGTACCACATCTTCAAATTCTGGTGATCGATGAGAAACTTCTAAAATAGATAAACCCATCCCTCCCCAATTGATTACGGCCTGAGCAGCCTGCTCCATTACAGATGACGGCAATATGCACGGGCCGGCACCGAAATTGTGTTTTTTATGCATAAGAAAAATAATATTCGGTTAAATTAATTACAGCGTAAAGATCAGTAGTTAAGCAAATTATACCGCAACAACTTATTTTTTTGGTAAAAATTATTTTTTATCAAACCCTAAACATCCCAAAAGTTTGGTTTAGCATATCAGGAAAATAAGCTAACAGAATATAATTTTTATTTGCACACCATAATTTTTACTATTATTGTAATATATACACTAAGTATGTTTTTAAATAACGAGAATAAATTAACCTAAATATACCTTATTTTAACTATTTTTAGGCTGCACAAAAGCGAACAAAAAAGAAACAATTATACACTAAGTATTTACATGCAACCTCAAAAAGTTGATCAGACTGATATCGAAATCCTAAATCTTTTACAACGTGATGGATTATTAACCTATAAAGAAGTTTCGGGAAAGCTTAGAAAAAGCATGACCCACATTGTAGACCGCATTAAAAAACTGCGGTCAAATGGCTACATCAAATCAACAGTTGCCATTGTAGACATCGATAAACTGAGGTCGCATTTTATAGCCTTTCCGCACATTCAGCTCACCACACATTCGGAAGATATTGTAAGGGCATTTAAGACCGAAATGGAAAAATACCCAGAAGTGATGGAATGTTATCACCTTACCGGGCATTTCGATTTTATGCTTAAAGTAGCCATGCCCGATATGGTTTCTTACAACAATTTTCTGAGAGATAATATAGGCGCACTGGCTTATGTTGGAAATATTCAGAGCTTTTTGGTATTGAATCAATCGAAAGCCGAAACGGCTTATGCGTTGTAGACTGGTTAATCAGCAATTTAAGTGGCGGCAGATGTTACCATCTGCTGCGATTAAAACTTAATCAATGATTTTCTAAATCTGTCAGATGGTAACATCTGACAACACAAGGAGACTGGCTAATCAGCAATTGATTAATTAATTGATCATTCTAAGTAAGGACAAGGCCAACCAACAACTGAAAACTGTCAACTGTTAACTGTTGATCCCCATAGCGTACAGGATAATATTTACTCCGAATTTGGTATTGTCTTCAGCTAAAAAACGTTTGTTCCTGAAATCGTAATCCCACTCGCAGCCATAATCTTTATTGCTATAAAGCACTCCTATCCTATTGTTAATGGTGATTGCTTTCAGGTAATCGTGCACGAGATCATCACCCCAGCCATTTAACTCGAAAGAAGTGGTTGGCGGTCCCTTCTCAAACTTAAAGAAAGAACTATAAATACCATGGTTATTAGGGATTTTCTTCAAAGCCTGAGAACCAAAAAGGTTGCTCATCTGTGTTTCGAATGAACGGGCAAATAAACCATCAATATCATGATTGCAATCATCTACAAAAACGAAACCTCCGTTATGCACATAGGTTTTAAAATTTACTGCTTCTTGCTGACTAAATTGAACCAGTTTATGCCCGCTTAAATAACAGAAAGGATATTTAAATAAATCGCGGCTGCTCAGCTCTACAATTTTCTCTTCTTCATCCAAAGGAATGGTTGTATACTCGAGAAGAGAATTTAAGAGGTTGGATGGCATGCGCTGATCGGTATCCCAATCGCCTGAATTATATTTTAACCTCGCAAATGTAAATTTAGCTCTCTGCATCACCCTAAAATTACCTCCATTTTTTATTATTCTGCTTTTTTATCCTAATTATCGTGTAAATTTTTTGATATTCTTTTCCATTAGGCTAAAACTATCTATCAATATGCCCTATATTGAAACACAATATCGTTATACTAAAAAATCAACCGTTTTGGAGCGTTCAGAAAGCAACCTAAAAATATTGATCGATAAGATCTCCCTTTTAAAAAGCGAAATACAAAAAGTAATTGTGGGTCAGGATGTGATCATTGAAGAAATGCTGATTGCTTTAATGGCCGGCGGACATTGTTTACTGGAAGGTGTACCGGGTTTGGCTAAAACTTTAATGGTAAGAACAATGTCTCAGGCTTTAGATCTTTCTTTTAGAAGAATTCAGTTTACGCCCGATTTAATGCCTACCGATATTGTGGGTACCGAAATATTGGAAGAAGACCACGTAACGGGAAAACGTTTTTTTAAATTTAACAAAGGCCCTTTGTTTGCCAACATTATCCTGGCAGATGAGGTGAACAGGACGCCCCCAAAAACCCAATCGGCACTATTAGAGGCCATGCAGGAATTTGAAGTAACTTATGGCGGACAAACTTATCCTTTAGATCGGCCATTTTTTATTCTGGCTACACAAAACCCGATTGAACAGGCCGGAACTTATCCTCTGCCAGAAGCACAATTAGACCGCTTCCTTTTGTACATCAAAATCGGTTACCCAACGGCAGCCGAAGAAACTCAGATTTTAAGCAGTACAACGGGCAGTAAAAAAGCGGTGATCAACCCGATTATTGGCGCCGAAGAAATTGCAGCGCTGCAAGCCATTACCCGCGAAGTAAGCATCAGCGATGACTTAATTACTTATGTAAGCGAAATCATCCGCGCCACCCGACCTGATACCACGACTGTAAATTTCGTTAAAGAATGGGTGCGTTGGGGTGCAGGACCAAGGGCCGGACAGGCACTGATTTTAACAGCAAAAGCAAGAGCCTTATTTAAGGGCAGGTATGCTGTGATAACGGAAGATTTACAGGCCATGGCTTATCCGGTACTTCGCCACCGGGTATTGATGAATTTTAAGGCAGAAGCCGAAAATGTTTCATCGGATAAAGTTACAGACGAACTGATTAGAGCCATTTCGAAACCAAAAGCCAATATTTAATGAGTAAACTGCTCGATCCAAAAGTATTAATGGCCATTAAAGACCTTTCATTATCGGCAAAAATGACGATTGATGGTTTTATGAACGGCATTAATAAAAGTACCGTAAAGGGACCGGGATTGGAGTTTAGTCAATACAGAAGTTATCAACCCGGCGATGATTTACGGTCGCTCGACTGGAAAATGTTTGCCCGCTCCGACCGTTATTATATCCGCGAATCGGAGGTGGAAACGAATATTGCCGTGCGCATATTAATAGATGCCAGTGCCTCGATGAACCATAGTGATGGCGATTTTACCAAAATAGATTATGCAAAATATCTTGGTGCATCTTTAGCTTACCTCGCTAATTTACAAGGCGATGCCATTGGTTTATATGTGCTGAAAAATTCAGGGATCTTTTCCATGACCCCAAAGCAGGATTACCAACATTTGGCCCGATTGTTTTACCAGTTAGAGCAGATCAATCCCAATGGAGCATTCACTAAACCCATTCATTATAAAGAATTGTTTGCTGGAGCCCAAAAACGCGAATTGCTCATTTTCGTGACCGATCTTTATCAAAAAGAAGATGAAATTATCAAGTTATTGGATACGTTGAATACTTTAAGGCACGAGATCGTGGTTTTTCACGTGTTATCAAGAAACGAACTGAATCTTGATTTTAAAGGTTACAGCACTTTCGAAGACCTGGAAACAGGAGAAACCATTCAGATTGATCAAACCAAAGCGAGGACCAATTATCAAAACAAGCTTAATGCCTATCTGGAAGAAACCAGGATAAAGCTGCTTGATAGAAGGATTTTTTACCGAACAATTACAACCGATGAACCTTTAGACCAGGCATTGAGGGATTTTTTAAAACAAAGAAGTAAACTTAGAATTTAAGCCGTGCATTTTTTATACCCCATAGGTTTACTGGCGCTTGCAGGCTTAATTATCCCGCTTATTATACACCTGTGGAATGTTAAACAGGGTAAAACACTTAAGATTGGCAGCATTGCACTGCTTGGCGAAAGCTCGAGGGCAAGCTCAAAAAGCTTTAAAATTAACAATTGGCTTTTATTGGTTTTACGCTGCTTGATTTTGGTGCTGCTGGCATTTCTTCTGGCACAACCTTATCTTAAAAAAATAATCTCGGGCAAAAATAAAGCCGGATGGATTTTGGTTGATAAAACTATTTTCCAACAGGTTTTCAATTCTAATAAAAAAACGATAGATTCATTACTGAAAAAGGGTTACGAAATCCACGATTTTAATGTGGGTTTTAAACCATTAACCTTAAAAGATACCGTTCTTAATGAAACAAAACAGGGCGATACTTTAAGTTATACAGCCTTACTGACTGCAGCTAATCAATTTGTTCCTCCTGGAGCTGAAGTTTATTTTTTTGCCGATCGGCGCTTAAACCGTTTTGGTAACGAACTGCCAACTGTTAGCTATAAACTGAAGTACATTCCGCTAAATCAAACCGATACGCTTAGCAGCTGGATTGCCGGATATGCAGGAAAGAAATATGAAGCAAAGTCCAATCCCTCAGGCACCACTTATCAGGCTTTAAATTCGGCAGACGAATCGCCAATAAACGTCGCCATACACGAAACTTCGGGTATTACAGACCGTAAATACCTCATTGCGGCTTTAAAAGCCATTGGAAGTTTCACCAAACGGAAAATTATCATCAACGCAGCTGCAGGAAAAGCAACCATTGGTTTTTGGTTATCTGATAATCCGGTTTCATCAGATTTCAAATCATCAATTGCACGGGATGGAGCATTATTTCAATACGAAAAAGGGAAAGTAGTCACCACACCATCTACTATTAACATTTATGGTCGTCATATTAAATTAAGTAAAAGAATTGCCTCAACCAGCCAAGCCGAAAAAATATGGACCGATGGTTTTGGAAATGCAGTATTGACAAATGACAAGGCTGATTCCTTACATAATTTTCACTTTTACAGCCGTTTTAACCCGCAATGGAACGAACTGGTTTGGGATGGCTTATTTGTAAAAGCATTGATGCCGATTGTGATCAGAGCGGAAAACTCAACAGACTTCGGTTTTGAAGACAACCCTGCCGATCAGCGGAGATTATCAGTTCAGCAAAAAGAAGTTACCGAGATTACTAAAACAGAAGCCACACAAACTACTAAAAATGAAGAACTTGCAACTTTATTCTGGATAACTGCCCTTTTGATTTTTGTCACCGAACGTATTTTATCATTCAGAAAAAAACCGAATTATGTTAAAAGCTGAAGGACAAAATTGGATCAGTAACCTAAGGAAAAAGTGGATTAGCTTTTATCTGATTAGCATTATTACAATTGCTTTGGCCATTGCTTTGGTTTTATCGGTTATGAGCGTTTACCTGCTGCATTTTTCTCCATGGCTTTTTGCAGTTGTTTTTCCTGTTATTCTGGGCATCTTCTTATTCATAAAACCCATTTGGAAAACCACCGATCAGGATGTTTCGCGTTTTGTAAACAACCAATACCCCGAACTGGAAGAAAGTGCCGATCTCCTGCTGCAAAATCAAGATGAATTGACTATGCTGCAACAACTGCAGCGCAACAAAATCGAAAATATAATCCCCAACCTATCGCAGCCAAAAGAGCCTGTGAAGAAATTATATTTAGGCTTGATTATCCTTTTTGTAGGACTGCTCATCAGCATCGGCATTAGCCAAATCTCTTTACATAAAAGTGAACCTTTAAATTTTCACGGAAAGGCAAGTCAAATTCCGGCAATCAAAGAAAATATTCCCCCAGAAATTTCCGATTTCAGCGCTACCATCATTCCGCCTGCCTACACTCAAAAAGCTGAGCGTAAACAAAAGCAGTTTACTATTACTGCCGAAACAGGCGCTAAAATAAACTGGAAAATCGAAACAAACATTGGTATTAAAAAACTGAAAATCATCTTTAACGATAACGAAATTGCCCCACTAAAAGCCTTAAATGCATTACATACGCAAAAAACTGAAAATCATCTTTAACGATAACGAAATTGCCCCACTAAAAGCCTTAAATGCATTACATACGCAA
>NZ_JBFTQI010000302.1:0-6576 GCF_056398925.1 Pedobacter sp. 01T416_2 | reverse complement strand
CACTTATTTAACCTCAATATTTTTTTTGTATGTTTTTATTGCTTCCAAAATAGAATTGGCAATTTCGTTTTGTCCATTTTGGGAATTAATATATTTTTCTTCTTCTGTATTTGAGATAAAACCTACTTCTGTTAAAACGGCGGGCATACCGCAACGCTGCAATACCAAAACGCCCTGTTCTTTAACACCACGGCTTAATCGCTCATCCCGCTTGATATAACTGTTCTGTATTAACTTGGCAAAATTAATGCTTTTGTCCCGAAAGGCATTTTTTAAAAGCGATAAAAGAATAAAACTACTTGGGTTACTTGGATCATACCCATCGTACTTACTTTTGTAGTTCTTTTCCAATTTAATATCGGCGTTCTCACGTATGGCAGCATCCTGTTCTTTTAACCGGTGCGATCCCGCAACCAATGTTTCTACTCCTTTGATATGCTTGTTGCCTGGAGGCATTGAATTGCAGTGTACCGATATAAAAAGATCGGCATTAGCTTCGTTCGCTATTTCTGCCCGCCTGTACAAGTCAACATCTATATCTGTTTTCCGTGTGAAAATTATTTTAATATCCGGCATCTGCTCCTTTAATAAGGCACCTAATTTTAATGCAACCTTCAACGCAACATCTTTTTCTTTCGAAAAATTACCAGAGGCTCCGGGTTTTCTGCCACCATGACCAGGATCAATAACAATTGTTTTGATCTTATAACCCTGAGCAGGCGCTTTTTCAGCAACTAGTAACGAAAATAAAAGTATTGTAATCAGAAGTTTAATCTTCATGCAGGAGGGATATTAAAATGATGTTTCAGCTATACGTTTATAATTTTTAATTGCTTTAATAATTCCATTTACAATTTCATTTTGCCCTTCAGGAGAATTCATATAATCTTCTTCATCTGGATTACTCACGAAACCAATTTCAGTTAACACAGCAGGCATAGCAGCACGGGCCAATACCGCAAGGCTTTTCTCTTGTACGCCTCTGTTGATCCGGCCTGCATTAACATATTCTTGTTGAAGCATTGAAGCAAACTTTAAACTCCTATCTCTATTGGTTTGTTTCATTAACGATAACATGATGTCACTTTCGGGGGTATTTGCAATAAACCCTTCATAGTTTTTCTGATAATTTTCTTCCAGAAACATCGAAGCATTTTCTCGTTTGATCACCTCATCCTGCTCACCTAAACGGCGAGTTCCCGACACGAAGGTTTCTGTTCCCCTCGTTGAAGTGCTTTTAGAAGTAACGGTTCTATAAACAGGTACTTTTCTGCCCCTTACTTTTTTATAGTAATCTACCACCCTCGATACCCTAACCGGCATATCATTTAAGTGGATAGAAATAAATAAATCGGCTTTTGCATTATTTGCAATATTGATACGCTCGTATAAAGGAATAAATACATCCGACTCGCGGGTATAAATAACTTTGATATCTTTCAAACTATCTTGAAGCGCCCGGCCAAGGTTCAATGCCGTTTTAAGCGCCACATCTTTTTCCTTCGAATACACACCGTGGGTTGCACCATCTTTACCACCGTGACCGGCATCGATCACAATTGTTTTAATTTTATATTCTTGTGCAAACACCTGATTATCAACTGAATTTGATAACACTAAATAAATAATAACTGTTAAAATGGATTTAAGATACATCAATGGTATATTTTTCACTAATTTTGAACGTTTTTGATTAAACATTTGTGCAAAAATAACATTCAAATACGAATTTGAAACTTCTTAAGAGCTCTATTTTACTAATATCTGTCATTTTATTAACACTTGTTGTTGGTAAAGCTAACGCATTTTCTCATTTTTCATTGCAACAAATCATCCAGCAAGACACAACCAAAAAGGATACGACTAAAAAGACAGGTAAAAATAATAGCAGTATCGACCAGAAAGTAGAATACAAAGCGGAGGATTCGGTAAAAATGAGTGCCGATAAAAACATTGTGTATTTATACGGTAACGCAAGGGTGGTATACGGTGATTTTGAGCTAGATGCGGCTTATATCAAATACGATAAAAAGCAAAATTCCATATTTGCGCGAGGCATTAAAGATCCAAAAACGGGTAGGTATACCGGAAAACCAATCTTCAAATCGGGTGCTGATGGAACAGYCATAGCCGATTCTATTTTTTACAATTCAGAAACAACCCGGGCTAAAGTATATGGTGTTTTTTCTGAACAAGAGGGAGGTTTCTTCTCTGGTGGGCAGAGTAAAAAGCAAATAGATGATGAGCTGCACATTAAAAATGTAATGTACAGTACCTGTAATCTACCTCACCCGCATTTTGGATTAATGATTTCTAAAGGGGTGGTAACAGAGAAACAGATTATTACCGGGCCGGTTTACATGATTATCGAAGATATCCCCACTTTTCTGGGGCTACCTTTTGCTTTTTTTCCAAAACCTAACAAACGAACATCGGGTGTAATCCTTCCCACACCAGGCGAAGATGCAACCAGGGGTTTTTTCTTACAAAACGGTGGTTATTATCTCGGATTGAACGATTATTGGGATGCCAAATTAATGGGGTCGATTTACACCAATGGTTCTTATGAAACTAGTGTATTGAGTAATTATACTAAGAGATATAAATACAATGGTAACATTAATTTAGCTTATTCAAGTTTTAAAGATGGTTTAGAAGGTACCGAGGCATTTAGAAACCCAACCAAAAACTTTAGTATCAATTGGAGCCATAGTCAAAATGCCAATGCCAATCCAGGTACTACATTTAGTGCCAGTGTGAGATTAGTATCAACAGGAAAAAGGGGATACTATAAAAATACTGCAGCAGGTACTACTTACGACATTAATACCATCGCAACCAATTCAACAAGTAGCAGTATTAGTTATGCGAAGGCCTATTCGAACGGGATGAACTTCTCTTTGGCCGCATCAAGTGATCAGACTTTAAGTACAAGAGCGATATCGTTAAGGCTGCCAGAAATGACATTCAACGTACCTACATTTAACCCATTTCGACCTAAAGATGCAGTCGGTGAACAAAAATGGTATGAAAAAATAACCGTTGGCTATAGCTTGCAGGGAACCAACAGAATTGATACTTTTGATAGTTTGTTGTTCCAAAATGATGGTTTAAAGCGATTAAGAAGCGGATTTTCACATAGTATTCCGGTAAACATGTCTTTCACTGCCTTAAAATATTTAAACTTTAGTTTGGGTGGTACCTATAATGAGGTTTGGAATTTCCAGAGTGTAAATAGAAGATATACGCAGTTTGCCGACAATACATATACTTTTAGAGAAGATACCCTCAGTGGGTTTAAAAGAGCGGGCAGCTACAGYCTATCAACCAGTATGTCGACTAAAATTTATGGAAGAAGAGATTTTAATCCAGCTGGCAAAATCCAGGCGTTGAGGCATGTAATGACTCCAAATGTTTCCTTCTCTTATTCTCCGGATTTTACCAAAGCAGGGGCGGGGCCATATAGACCTGCCATAGACCAAAATGGTAATCAAATTTATACCAGTGGACAACCTTTAAAATATTCCATTTTTGATGGTATGGCACAGCCGGGCTCTTTTGGCGGCCCTAATGCTTCCATTGGTTTCGGCTTGGACAATACCGTGGAACTGAAGGTGAGGAATAAAAACGATACGACCGGAACAGGCTCAAAAAAGATCCCGATTATTCAAGGTTTGAGTTTTAGCGGTTCATATAATTTCCTGGCTCCTTCTTATAAATTATCAACCATTGGTTTTAGTGGGCGGTCGCAGTTTACCGATAAATTGGGGATAAATTATAATGGAACGTTAGATCCATATGCTTTAAAAGACACAACGGTTAACGGTCAAATCACTAAAATAAGAGAGGATCGTTTATTTTTCCAAAAGAACAAATTCCTGCCACGTTTAACTAACTTTGGCTTCTCATTCGATTATAGTTTAAATCCAGAGGCATTAAAACGCAAAAATGAGGCTAATGATAAATTAGGCGAAGCAGCCAATAAAAAAGGATTAACCGATATACAGTCAGAACAATTAGCGGCTATAAGTCGTGATCCAAATGCTTTCGTTGATTTTAACATTCCCTGGAATTTCTCTTTCTCTTACAGTTTTCAATATTCGAATGACGGGAACAACAATACAATTTCGAATACACTAAACTTTAATGGCGATGTTAACTTAACACCAAAGTGGAAAGTTACTTTTAACTCAGGTTACGATTTTAAGAACAATGGCTTAACCCCAATGAATTTAGCTATTTACCGCGATTTACATTGTTGGGATATGAGTGTAAACTGGGTTCCATACGGTGCTTACAAAAGTTATTCTCTTACCATAAAAGTTAAGGCATCAATACTACAGGATTTGAAATTGAGCAAAAGACAAGGTTTTTACAGCACATACCGATAAATTATGCTAGCCGAAATTATTACCATTGGTGATGAGATTCTCATTGGCCAAATCGTTGATACCAATTCTGCCTGGATGGCTAAACAGTTAAATTTAATTGGCGTTTCCGTTAAGCAGATTACTTCAGTTTCTGATGATGAGCAACATATTATTGAAGCCCTTGATCTTGCCGAAAAGCGTGCAGATATTGTTTTAATTACTGGTGGACTAGGCCCGACCAAAGATGATATTACCAAGAAAACCTTGGCAAAGTATTTCAATATGGGCTTTCGCAATGATCCCGGAGCATTGGAAATGGTTCGTCAGATTTTCGAAAAATACAAACGCCCTTTATTAGATATCAATATTCAGCAAGCTGATGTTCCTGATGGTTGTGAGGTTATTGTAAACAAAAATGGTACTGCGCCTTGCATGTGGTTTGAACAAAATGACACCATTTTTGTATCGATGCCAGGTGTGCCTTACGAAATGATGTACCTGATGGATGACGAAATTCTGCCCAGAATTACGAGCAGATTTAAGCTGCCGTTTATTGTACATAAAACTATTCTTACGGCAAATATAGGCGAATCATTTCTGGCCAAAGAGGTCGAGGAAATTGAAGATAGCTTGCCAGCACACATCAAATTGGCTTATCTGCCAAAATTAGGACAAGTACGTTTGCGCTTATCGGCCAAAGGCGATAACGAAACAGCGTTACAAAAAGAGGTTGAGCTTTACGCCAAACAGATCATTTCAAAAGTAAATAAGTTTGTAGTAACAGATGAAGATATTCCCTTGGAAAAAGCGATCCTGAATCTTATGAAAAGCAAGGGTTTAACTTTATCTACAGCAGAAAGCTGTACTGGTGGATACATAGCGCACCTGATTACGCAGCACCCAGGTTCTTCTTCGGTTTATTGGGGCGGGGCGGTAGCCTATGCATACGAGCTTAAAGAATCTATTCTTGGTGTAAAAGAAAGTACTTTAAATACCTTTGGCGCCGTGAGCGAACAAACCGTTGCAGAAATGGCCGAAGGTGCAATTAAACATTTCAAAACAGATTACGCTATTGCGGTTAGTGGCATTGCCGGTCCAGATGGTGGAACTGAAGACAAACCAGTTGGCACGGTATGGATCGCAATTTCTTCAAAACACAAAACTGTAGCTAAGTTGTTTAATTTCAGTAACAAACGTATTCAAAACATCGAACGTTCTGCAGCATCGGCACTTGCCATGTTATTAAATCTCCTTAAAGAAACAGTTTAGAAAGAATAAAAACTGTATTTTTGTAGCATTACCAATATAAAATACTGTAATTTAATATGGCTCAATACGAACTATTGTTACCAAAAATGGGTGAAAGTGTTGCGGAAGCAACGGTGATTAAATGGGTAAAACAACCAGGTGATTCTATTGATTTAGATGATACCATTCTGGAAATCGCTACTGATAAGGTAGACTCTGAAGTTCCTTCTCCGGTTGCCGGTAAATTGGTAAAACAGTTATTTGCTGCAGATGAAGTTGCCCAGGTGGGCGATGTAATTGCCATTATTGAAACTGAAGGTGGAGAAACCGCTACTACAGAAGCTCCGGTTATAGAAAAGCCAATAGCTGAAGAAAAAATTGAAACTATTCCTGGAATTGCACAACTGCCATCAGAAAACACTACTGTAGCAACTGATTTTAGCTCGTCTGACCGCTTTTATTCTCCTCTGGTTAAAAGTATTGCTGCACAAGAAAATATTTCGTTAGCCGAGCTTGATGCGATTAAAGGTTCTGGTGCTGATGGACGGTTAAATAAAGATGATCTATTAGATTATATCGCCAATAAAAATGGTGCAGCGCCAATCTTAACTAAAACAGTTAGTATAACAGCGCCTATTCCGCCAACAAACCAAACGGCTGAAAATAAAACAAGTTCGGCCCCAATTGTAAATAAAACATCAACAACCAGTGTTAGTGGTGGCGACGAAATTATAGAAATGGATAGAATGCGTAAACTGATTGCCGATCATATGGTAATGAGTAAAACAACTTCACCGCACGTAACTTCGTTTGTTGAAGCTGATGTAACCAATATGGTTTTATGGCGTAATAAAGTAAAAAATAGCTTCGAGAAGCGTGAAAATGAAAAAATAACCTTTACACCAATATTTGTAGAGGCCGTTGCCAAAGCGATAAAAGATTTTCCGATGATCAATGT
>NZ_JBFTQI010000301.1:0-6600 GCF_056398925.1 Pedobacter sp. 01T416_2 | reverse complement strand
GGCATACCCTTACCAACGCAGATATGCTTTTGGTTTAAACCTCGATTTTTAACCTAAGCCCTCACATTTAAATCATTTTAAAAATGAAAAAGTATATATATATCGTATTTATTGCAGCTGCGGGTATGCTCGCAGCCTGTAAAAAAGCTGGGCTGGACCGTTTCCCACAAACATCCATCTCACCTAACCTGTTCTTTAATACCGAAAGTGATCTTTCGCTTTACGTAAATGGCCTACTCTCTCAGCCAGACCGCAATACYTATCTTAACGATCAGAGTACAGATAACGTAGCTACCACCGCGGCAGTTGAGGTAAAAAATGTCATGACGGGTAACACAAATGCCCAGAATATTACATCTGGCTGGAGCTGGGGCAGATTAAGAAACATTAATTACTTTCTGGAAAACTATGGAAAAGCACAGGTTTCTGCTGTCGTTAAAAACCACTATGCAGGTTTGGCCAGGTATTACCGTGCCGAATTCTATTTAGACAAAGTAAAGCGTTTTTCTGATGTACCCTGGTATTCAGGCACATTGGAACCAGGCGATGAAGAACTTTACAAAGCCCGCGATCCAAGGACATTAATTGCCGACAGTATAATGGCCGATTTAGATTTTGCCTATAAAAATGTAAGGGAAAGTGTTCCGGTGGGTACTCCGGGGAAATGGGCAGTAGCCACTTTGTATGCACGGGCAGCACTTTACGAAGGTACTTATCGTAAATACCATAACGAACTGAATTTAAGTAGTTCAGCAAATACTTTTTTAGAAACTGCAGCAAAAATTTCTGGTGAGATCATCGCTGGCAAAAAATTTAACATTTACAATACCGGAAAGCCGGAACAAGATTATGCAACGCTTTTCTCCAGTCAGGATTTAACTGCCAACAGCGAAGTGATTCTGGTTAACATCTTCGACCTGAGTAAGAGCAAAAGCCAGAATGTGAATTCGACTGTATTTGGCGATTATGAGCAGGCACCAGCCAAAGACCTATTGCAAACGTACTTAATGAAAGATGGAAGTAGGTTTACTGATGTAGCAAACTACGCACAACTGGGCTTTGTAGCAGAATTTAAAAACCGCGATCCACGGATGTCGCAGACCATGGTTTACCCGGGGTGGATAAGAGTACCCGATCCTACACCGTATATTCAGCGCTTAAATAAAAACTTTACAGGTTACCATCAGTTGAAAGGTTATGTAAACAGTACCGATAACTCGATCTTAAATAGTGTAGATTTTCCGGTATACCGTTATGCAGAGGTGCTATTAACCTATGCTGAAGCACTTGCCGAATTAGGTACACTAACACAAACCCAGCTAGACCAATCGGTAAATCTGCTTCGTAGAAGAGCAGGCTTGCCCGATCTTAATCTGGCAACGGCTAACGTCAATCCAGATCCAGCATTGCAGTTGCAATATCCAAATGTTACCGCTAACGCAGGTGTTATACTTGAAATTAGAAGGGAACGCAGGGTAGAATATGCTTTCGAAAACATGCGCTTTGACGATTTAATGCGCTGGAAGGTGGGTAAACTGCTTACCAAAAGTCCTGAAGGCATGTACTTCGCCGGATTAGGCAAATATGATCTTACCGGTGATGGGGTTGAAGATATTATTCTGATTGACAGAACGGCAACCATACCTGGCGAAGACCAGAAAGAAAAGAACTCACTTGGGGTAAAACTTATTTATTACCGTGCAGGATTAATCGGGACTGATGCAACGGTTTATTTAAAGAACGGCAACACTGGAGGTAATATCGTAACAGAAAATGTGGTTAGAATTTTTGAGGAACCAAAATTCTATTATCGCCCTATTCCGCAACAACAAGTAATCCTAAACCCTAAACTGAAACAAATTTTTGGTTGGTAATGATGAAAGAAATAAAAAGAAGGTCTTTACTAAAGGCCATAGGGATCTCAGCAGGTGCTGCATTTTCAGGCACATTACCAGCACTGGCTTCAGAAGCACTTTTGGATAAACCAAAAGGTAAAAAACTGATGCTTACTGTTCCACATATTACCGATGTGCACATACGTGCAGGAGAAAATGCTCCTGAGCGATTTAAAGCCTGTTTAAAACAGATTATCAGCAAACATAAAATTGATTTCTTCTTAAACGGAGGAGATTCGATTAACGATGCTTCTTACGATAATGTAGTACGCAACCAGGTAACCGAACAATGGGGTATTTGGGATGATTGTATTAAAACAATTGATAAATACGAAATACACAGCTGTATTGGCAACCACGATACATGGTGGAAAGCACCTACAAAAGAGGATGAAATGTATGGAAAGAACTATGTTGTGAAACGGCTAAAGATTCCTAGCCGTTATTATAGTTTCTCCAAAAAGAACTGGCATTTTATTATCCTTGATGGAAATAACAGCAAAATTTCGCTTGATGATGAGCAGTATAACTGGCTTGAGCAGGAATTAAAAAACCTGCCCGCTGGTACGCCTACCCTGCTTATGTCGCATTATCCAATCCTGGGCACCACCCAGGTATTGGTTGGTGGCGGACATTCGGATTGTAAAAAACTGAAAGATCTCTTCTACAAACACCGGGATAAGGTAAAAATCTGCCTCAGCGGCCATAACCATCTTTCCGATCAAACCGTTTACAATGGTGTTCGCTACTGTTGCAATGGAGCCATGAGTGGTTTTTGGTGGGGCAAGGGTGATGCAGAATCGGCGGGCCCAGGTTATTACCTGGAAACACCTCCCGGGTATGCAATACTTAAAATGTACGATGACGGAACAGTTGAAAACGAATATTTCCCACACACTTTCTAATAATCTTGAGCACCAGATCACATGCTCAAACAAATGGGTAAGTGTTAAATAATTAGTTTCATTCCTAATTCCA
The DNA here is from genome assembly GCF_056398925.1 of Pedobacter sp. 01T416_2. Classification (NCBI taxonomy): domain Bacteria; kingdom Pseudomonadati; phylum Bacteroidota; class Sphingobacteriia; order Sphingobacteriales; family Sphingobacteriaceae; genus Pedobacter; species Pedobacter sp. 01T416_2. The sequence goes on along the minus strand of NZ_JBFTQI010000301.1, from coordinate 3,727 downwards.
ATAACTTGTGCCCCTAAGCCCAATAACCGATCGGTTATTGGGCTTTCTTAATTACGAATGGCACTTATCATATTTGCTGCAAACTGTTTCAACTTAGTATTCCGCATTAAATAATTGAAAGAAATAATACCTACTATGGCGCAGCTTAATCCGGCTAATACATCAAGCGTATAATGATGACTGGTATAAACAGCCGAAAACCAGATTCCAAGCATTACGGCAGCAAAAAAAATATTGATTTTCCCCAAGCGGTTTTTTAAACCATAATAAACAACTATAACAGGATAAGACGAGTGCAGCGATGGCATGGCCGCAAATACATTAGAGCCTTTGCTGTATATGCCATGAAAAAGTGTAATGTTAAAATAATGGTCAAACCGGGCCAATCCGGCAGTATTGCCGGCAGTTTTCGCGATAAATTCGAAGCCATGCTCCTGCACATACCACGGTGGTGCAGCCGGAAAAGCGTAGTACAACACAAAGCCTAATAAATTTACCCACACAAAGGTGAGCGAAAACCAAACAAACTGTTCTTTATTCTTAAAGAACAAATAAGTAGCGAATGCCAGTGGAACAGGTACCCACATCAGGTAGAAAAACCCGGTTAATACATCTAAAAATGTTGTACTGTTTATTTTCCAATACTCGTTAGGTGTAAGTATTAAGCCATGGTAGTTAATGCCGAAAGTATTTTTTTCCAGGTCATATAAATCTTCAATATGTACCGTATTAAAAAGATAGTTTGGAAAGGCTTTCATGTAATCAAACAGAATCCAATAGACAATAAAGATTGAAAAGCCGAGGATAAACTGCCTGGTTCCCTTCGAAATAAAAAACAAAGCATTAAAAATAAAAATCAGCACCAGCTGATCGGTTTTAAAGCCGACCAGTAGTACTGATAACAATAGATATCCAACAGATATAGCAACTGTTAGATAAATATTCCGAAGATTATAAAAACTGTTTTTAAGCAATACTTCTTGCTGCATGTTATTTTTTATCAAAATTAGATCTAAAAATATGATCCCAAAAAGTCCAACTTACCCCATACCCCTTGGTCGAATCGGAATAATGATGAAGCATATGGTGCTGTTTTAACTGTTTCCAGAAACCACTTTTAAAATTGGCATGGTGAAGTGCATAATGCACCATATCGTAAAATAGATAGCCGATCATAAAACCGGAAAAAAATGGATAAACCACTGTATCGGGCAATAACCAATCGAAAAGAAAATAAAAACCCAAAGCCATAGGGATACTAGCCGAAGGTGGCATCACCAATCTTTTGGCATCGTTGGGGTAATCGTGGTGTACACCGTGAAAAATAAAATGGATTTTCTTGCCCCATTCGACTTCCGGTTCGAAATGGAAAACATAGCGGTGCAGGATGTATTCGGTAATTGTCCAGATGGCCAGGCCTAACAAAAACCAACCTGCAAAACTCAAAACAGGCATTTCGATTTCCCAAAGCGCCTTCCAAAAAAGGAAAGCAATAACCGGAACATAAACAATCAAAGGCACATAAAACCTAACTTTTGATAGGCTTTCTAAAAAGTCATTTTTAAACATCCTGATAGATGCTGTCGAATTTGAAACAAAATTCTTTTTCATTGGTAATATTTTAACTGGTCTTCGACTCGGTTAATGTGTAATCGTCATCTCGACTCGAGCGCACCGATTTTTCATCGAGAGCGAAATGGAGAGATCTATCTTTTAGATTTCTCGGCTTCGTTGCACTCCGCTCGAAATGACGGATCAAGTGAGCGTTTAGTGAAAGTCTTCGACTCCACTCAGACTGACAAATCGCTGTCATTCTGAACGCAGTGAAGAATCTCTAACCTACAGCACACAACCCCTGGCCCTAAATAGTAAAAGATTCTTCGTTGCACTCAGAATGACATCAGCTAAACCTTAATCCTTTCAACTAACACTTTTGAAGGCTCCGAAGCATCAACACCTTTTATCTCTACATATTTTACATTCGGAAACCAAAAGGTACCGCCCTCAATCCGAAGGAAAATCCGTTCTAACTGCATTTTTTTATTGTTAATGGTGGCAAAAACATGGTATTTTTTATCTGCACCAGATTTATTCAGGTACATTGGCAGTTTTTTATGCGAGGTAAACCTCAATTCGAACTGACCGTTACCCAGATTTTTGCTGATAATGCCATATGCAAATTTCCGCTGGATATAACTCAGTTCTTTCTTCTCGCCTTTATCTCCGTAGCGCATCCAAAATACATTTACGGGCTGTTCTTTATTTACTTCGCCATGTTTGTCTACATTTAGCTGGCAGATAATGGTATTGGTATTCGGATCGCGCTGTAAATAAAACAGCTGATTACTGATATCTTTTGGCGTTGGAAAAGTAATCGGAGAAGGATCTAATCCCTGCGCATTTGCATTAAAGGGAAGTACTCCAGTTAAACTTCCCATTAATACCAAACCCGCAATTAATGCCGCCTTGTTATTTCCTTTTCGCTCATTAAATTCTTGCGCTTCGAGTCCTTTTTTGGCTTCCTGTAACCTTTTAACTGCAGTGATATTGGTCAATACTGCCATTAGGGTAATGGGCATGGTAAAAATCGACATCGTTTCGAAAACATGGAATGAAACACCTGGTACGTAAACTTTGTAATTGCCGCCAATAAAATGACCTGCAATACCACAGGCTATGGCAAAAACGCCAATGGTTACTACCCTTTCTGGTCTTTGCATTAAACCGCCTTTACACTCCACACCTAATCCCTCGGCCCTTGCGCGGGTATAACTCACCATCATCGAGCCGATTAATGCGATAAACGCAAACAAGGAACTTAAAAAATAATGATGCGCAACCAGGTAATAACAGATGCCCAAAAACATGATCATTTCGCTATAGCGATCAAGAACCGAATCGTACAAAGCACCAAACTTCGAACTCATGTTCCCTAATCGCGCCACCTGACCATCGAGCATATCAAACAGACCCGCAAAAAGCACCAGCGCCCCTCCCCAACCGATGTATGACATATCGCCACGGTTCGATTTTTCGGCACCGAGCACAAAAATTACGGCCACACCGATATTCAGGATCAGGCCAATGGTCGTCACCGCATTAGGCGTTAAACCTATTTTTATCAGTCCCTTTACAAAAGGATTGATCACCTTGTATATGCCCTGTTGCAGACTGTCTCTTAGATTTTTTCCCATAGCTTTTTTCTTAAAAATCAAATTTTACCCTTGCCCTTATTCCCCACTCCGAAACCTCCGGATTATTGAGATAGTTGAACCGCTTCACCACGTCTACCCTCAATAGTTTAAAGATATTACCTACACCAACACTGCCCTCCATGTAGGGCTCGTTACCCAATGCATAAGTTCTTTGTGCGCCATTTTCGTAAACGGGAAACTGATATAGTCCTGATTGGAAATTTGGATTGTTTTCGTTCCTCAACCCACCATATAATGCCTTAAACGAAACCACTTCCCTTAATTTTAACCGCTTAATTAATGGTACTTTATTAAAAAAGAAGCCGTTAAAATTGTGGTCTATATTAATGCTTACATAATGGTCGCTCACAAACTCGAGGAAGTTCATCAGGTTATAAGAGTTGAGCTGATAGGCGTAAGTTTGGTTGGCTCGGTGTATGGCCAATAAAGGGAAAGGCACTTTTCCGGCGATATAACCACCTTCGAAAGTTACATCGCTATAGCCTAACTGTGATAAATAGAAACGTTTATCG
>NZ_JBFTQI010000300.1:0-6617 GCF_056398925.1 Pedobacter sp. 01T416_2 | reverse complement strand
GTACGAACCACATTTAGCATTATTTGTTCGTGATGAAAACCCCTTAATATTTTATAAAGCTATTGCTGATTTTGCAAGAACAAACCTAAAACCCAACGGGCAACTTTATTTTGAAATCAATGAATATTTAGGCAACGAAACAATTGAAATGTTAGCAGCTAAAGGCTTTATTAATATTGAGTTAAGACAAGATATGCAAGGTAAAGACAGAATGGTGAGGGCAGGGATTTAAGGTATTTGAAGTCCGAGGATGGAGGTCTGAAGATATGTTGCAAAGGAATAAATTCCCTGCCGTTCGTCCTCCTGAACTTGTTTCAGGATCTATAATTAAAGGTACTTTAGTCTTTCTGCTCTTCAACTAAGCCCTCGGATGAAACTGCGTAATTACCTCTCTTAAATAATCTCTATCAATGTGCGTATAAATTTCTGTAGTGGTAATACTCGAATGGCCAAGCATTTCCTGTACAGCACGCAAATCGGCACCACCTTCAATTAAATGTGTGGCGAAAGAATGCCTTAACGTATGTGGACTGATTGTTTTCTTTAATCCGGTAGATATAGCCAGGCTTTTAATCAGGTTAAAAATCGAAATACGCGAAAGTTTAGCGCCAAAACGGTTTAAAAAGATGAAATCTTCATGCCCTTTTTTAATATTAGCATGTACACGTACTTCGTTGATGTAAATATCGAGCAGTTTTAAGGCTACGCTTCCAATGGGCACTAAACGTTCTTTATTTCCTTTTCCAATTACTTTTATAAATTCGATCTGTGGGAACACATTTGAGATCTTTAGTTCGGTTAATTCAGTTACACGCAAGCCGCAGCCATATAACACTTCCATAATAGCTTTATTACGCATGCCTTCAGGCTTTGAAGCATCTATGGCAGAAATAAGTTCATTAATCTCGTATATATTCAAAGTATCTGGTAATTTTCTGCTGAGTTTTGGTGCTTCGAGCAATGCTGTAGGATCAGTTGAAATTACATCTTCGAGCATTAAATAGGCAAAGAAAGCTTTTAATCCTGATATTACCCGGGCTTGTGTACTGGCTTGCATACCCAGTTCATTCAACCAAGAGATAAAGGATTTTAGATCAATGATGGTAATGTCAGTTAGTTTAGGCTCTTTGTTTAAAGATTGAAAATACTGGATCAATTTATCAATATCACTCAGATAGGCATCAACAGAATTACCAGATAACGACCGCTCTAACTTTAAATACGATTTAAATCCTTTAATATATGATGGCAAAAGCATGCTTTTATTTGAGATTTTTTATAACATTGCAACGTTACAACATTATATTATGAAAATACAAATTATTAACGGCCCAAACTTAAACTTATTAGGTGTACGCGAGCCATCTATTTACGGAAACACCAGTATTGAAGATTATATTAAAGAATTAAAAACGGTTTATCCGGATATAGAAATTGAATACTATCAGAGTAATGTTGAGGGCGAAATTATTAATAAATTGCATGAAGTTGGTTTTAGTTATGATGGGGTAGTGCTTAATGCAGGAGGTTACACCCATACCTCCGTTGCTATTGCTGATGCGATTGCAGCTATTAAAACCCCTGTGGTTGAGGTGCACATATCTAATATTTATGCCCGCGAAGAATATCGTCATGTCTCTTTAACCGGTAAAAACTGTCAAGGTGTTTTAACTGGCTTTGGCATAAAAGGTTATCGTTTAGCTATTGAAAGTTTGCTGATTTAATCTATTCTGATATTAATTCTGTCAGATGGCAACATCTGACAGCACTCCAATAAAAGTTCAAAAAGATTGGTCGTCATTCCCGTGCAGACGGGAATCTTAAAACTTATGCATTACGATTCCCAATCGGGTTGGGAATGACGATTCACGATTTACTTCAAGTTCGAAAAATATTTAATTTTCTTAATAAAAAATGCCCAAACAACGCTATTGTTATATACTCCAGCATGTTGGCTATACGCTTTTTGAACGGTTTTCCGCTTTTTGTTCGTTTTTGAAAGCGATTTAAGAAAATGCCAATGGCCTTTCGTAACTGCGATTGTAAATTTAGGTTTTCCGGTAAGCAAAAAGTGCCACCACGCAATAAAATCAATAAACATCCTGATTGTTATTCGGAAAACGGCATCACTGGCAGGTAGGTTTTTCTGCATGATGATGAGGTTGTTTCTGAAATTGAGATAAGTTTTAAAAGGATTCTCCGTCTGCAAAGTTCCACCGCCTACATGGTAAACTTCGGCGTCCGGACAGTACATAATTTTATAGTTCAGGTTCTTTAAACGCCAGCACAGATCTATCTCCTCCATATGAGCAAAAAGATCGGCATCTAAACCGCCCGCTTCTTGCCAGCATTTACTTTTAATAAAAAAAGCAGCTCCACTGGCCCAAAAAACTTCCGTTTTATCATTGTACTGGTCATTGTCAAACTCATACACATTAAACAGTCTGCCACGGCAGAAAGGAAAAGAATAGATGTCTAGATAACCTCCGGCAGCACCCGCATACTCGAATTGTTTCTTGTTTAACTGCCATTTAATTTTAGGCTGTGCTGCTGCGATCTGTGCATCGCTTTCCATTAAATCAATTACCGGCTTTATCCAATTAGGGGTTACCTCTACATCCGAATTGAGCAGGATAAAATAATCGGCCTCAACACGTTCTAAAACCTTGTTATAGCCCCCAGCAAAACCGTAATTCTGGTCGTTCTGGATAATTTTAACGCTAGGAAAGTTTTCTTGTAAAAACAAAACTGAATCATCGGTGGAAGCATTATCGCCCACAACAATTTGCAGATTATCATACTCAGAAAGCAAAATTCCGGGCAAAAACTGCTGTAAATATGCTTTTCCATTCCAGTTTAAAATTACAACGGCTACTGATGGGTTCATTCTTTTTATTCGGGTTTAAATTTCCAGCGTTTATGGCTCCAAAGCCAATATTGAGGCTGTTCTTTGATAATATTTTCTAAAAACTTAAAGTGCAGATTCGTAATCGCAAACTCATCCATGTTAGCCGGATCGAGGCACATGGGCAAAACTTCTACATGATAATAACCTTTTTTTACTACACTGACTTTAAAGTAGTATATCGGTCTTTTAGTAGATTTTGCTATTTTTTCTACACCCAAAAGCGCAGCAGTTTGTTGGTGTAAAAAATCTACAAAGTATTTGGTTTCTTCTCTTGTAGGAGATTGATCGCTTGCGAAACACAAAAGCGTAGGTTCATTTTTATAGGTGGCCATGCCCCGTAAAGTTTGTCGCATGGCAATGAAAACATTACCATATTTTGTACGCATACAATCAAACCAGGTTTCAAAAATTTTATTTTTGATGGGTTTAAAAATCACCATGGTTTTGGCAGAAATACTAAGCCCTAAAGCTAATGTGCCCAATTCCCAGTTACCATAGTGGCCTGTACAAGCCAATATACTTTCTCCTGCCGCAAAATGGGTTTCGAGCTGCTCCAGTCCTGTAAACTTTACCCTTTTTAGCGTTTCAGCTTTTGAAATGCTGCTCATTTTAATAATTTCGAAAATAAGTTCAGCCAAATACAGGAAAAATTTTTTCTCAATAGCCTTAATTTCTACCGGAGATTTTTCGGGAAAAGAGTGGGTTAAATTCTGCCTGACAACTTTTTTTCTATAGCCTATTATGTAATAAAGCAGATAATATAGTAATCTTGCAAAAAAAAAGAGCAAAGATAAAGGCAGCAGCGATAACAGGTATAAAAAAAATACGCCAACGTGCGCAATCCCTCTTTTAATCATTATTTTTAAAACGTTTCAACTACAAACATAAATTTTCAAATGCAGAATACAGCTATACTTCCATTATTTTATCTTCCACCAGTAGGCTATTTTAGTTTATTACAAAAGCTGGAGGTAGATTTTTTAATCGAAAAACATGAACATTTAGCGAAGCAAACTTACCGCAACAGGGCCAGTATTTATTCTCCAAACGGAAAACTCGATATTACCGTTCCTGTGGTTAAAGGTTCAAAAACACACACGCAAATGAAGGATGTGCGGATTAGTTATGACTTTAAATGGCAACGTTTACATTGGTTGAGCTTAGAAAGTTGCTATAGAAGTTCGGCCTATTTTGAGTTTTATGAAGATGAACTTTCACGGTTCTATAATCAAAAATTTGAATTTCTTTTCGATTATAACCTCGAATTGGTAGAATGGCTCTCCAAAAAGTTAAAGCTCAATAAAAGCTTCGAAGTTACTACCGAATATTTTGATGATATTGCTCCTGAGCTGGATTTTCGTACCATTATGAACCCTAAAAAGGAGGACGATATTGTAAAAAATAAGCCATATTATCAGGTTTTTGAAGATAGACATCAATTTTTGCCCAACTTAAGTATTGTTGATTTGTTGTTTAACCAGGGTCCACAAGCCCGGCTATATTTATAATTATGGGAAAAAATAAGCCGCGTAACCGCCATAAGCACTATAAAGTTCCAGCCCCAGGTACCAGCCCGGGTTTATACACTATTGATGAAGATGCATTAAAGCCAATTATTGTACTTCATATTTATAACGATAAAAGTTATAAAAAAGTGGAATTGGAGAATATCAATAACATTGATAAACTGATTGAAAATAAAGATTTCTGCTATTGGTTTGACATTAAAGGATTAGCAGATCCTAATATATTCGAAACACTTTATTCAAAATTAGGTATCAGCAGGCTTGTATTAGAAGATATTACCAGTTCTTACCAGCGACCCAAGCTGGATGAATATGATAATGACAAGTACATTTTTGCAGTTAGCAGGCACCTGTTTTTAAATGAGGAGAATATTTTAAATAATGATCAGGTTTCTTTTATCCTGTCAGAACGTACATTGATTACCTTTCAGGAAACTTATGCCGATTGTTTTGAGCCCGTTAGGAAACGTTTGGAAATAGGGAAGGGAAACATTCGTATAGGTGGTATTAGTTACCTGATGTATGCCATTATGGACGTGATAGTGGATAATTATTTTTCCCTGTTAAATTTTTGGGGCGAAGAACTGGATACAATTGAAGATCGTTTATATGATCATCCTGACAGGAGAATCATGTACGATACACAGGCGATTAAAAGGTCATTGATCATGATCCGAAAAGTAGCCTGGCCGGAGCGGGATAAACTGAATGATATTATCCGTACCGATAGTCCATTAATATCAGATCTCACCAAAACCTACATGAAGGATGCCTACGATCATTGTATCCAGATCATTGACTTTATCGAATCATTAAAAGAGATTGCTTCAGCCAATATTGATATGAATTTATCCATTATCAGTAACCGGATGAACGAAATCATGAAGGTTTTGACCATCATTTCTTCCATATTTATTCCACTAACCTTTATTGCAGGTATTTACGGAATGAACTTTAGTAGGGAAGACCCAGCAACCGGAAAGATACTAAAAGACAATATGCCCGAATTATACGCCGAACATGGTTATTTGTACACCTGGATTGTAATGGCTATAATAGCGATTTTGCAGGTGATTTATTTTTGGCGCAAAGGTTGGTTTAAATAGTGTTTTGTATTTATACCAATTATTGGTATATTTAAGCTAAATATATAAAGTTATGGGACGAAATACATCAATACTACTAGGAGATCACTTCGATAATTTTATCAGCGAAAAAATCGCCTCTGGGAAATTTAGTTCAGCCAGTGAGGTAATTAGAACAAGTTTAAGGCTATTAGAGGAAGAAGAGAAGCAAATCGAATTGCTGCGTGAAGCGCTAAAAATAGGAGAGGCAAGTGGGTTCGTGAAGAATTTCGACCCTGTAAAACATTTGCAGGAGTTGCACCGCAAGCATTTATAATGGTTACCTACCGTATCAGTGAACCTGCGCAGACAGATCTGGAAGATATTTGGTTATATACATTTAAGAATTGGTCTAAAGATCAAGCAGATAGATACTACGGTTTATTACTCAGTGAGTGTGAATATATATCAAACCATTTTGAATATGGAAAGATAATGGATCATATATTAAAGGGGTATAGGTGTTCGGCGGTTAAATCGCATCTAATATTCTATAAACTGGGAGCGGATGGCTTAGTGGAAATAATCAGAATATTACATCAAATGACTAACATTAAAAGTCACTTATTGTAAAAATCAATTTTTAATATTTGTAGCTTTAGGGCGTTTTTGGTTAGGTTATAGATGCAGTCATTCGAAATAGATAAAAGCGACGTACTCAAGGTTAAAAATGCAATTTTAGCTGGTGATGAAACTTTAAAAGTAGTTTTAGAGGAGTACCATGCCTCAGAAATCGCGATTTTGTTTGAGCGTTTAGATAAATCCGAACAGCGGCATATTATCAACCTGCTTCCGGCAGAAATAGCTTCAGAGATTATTTCTGAGATGGATGAAGAATCCCATCCGGAAGATTTACTTTTTGAGCTCCATCCCGATAAACGTACGGAGATTGTTGAAGAACTGGATTATGATGATGCGACCGACATCATTTCCCAACTGGAGGATCATGAGCAGAAAGAGATTTTAGAAGACCTTACCGAAGATCATGCCTCAGAAATCCGGAACCTTTTAACTTACGACGAAAAAACCGCGGGTGGTTTGATGAATACGGAGCTGATC
>NZ_JBFTQI010000299.1:0-6617 GCF_056398925.1 Pedobacter sp. 01T416_2 | reverse complement strand
GTAGTAGCCAGTAAAAGTGTGAATAGGCTAAGTTTAGTAAATTTGTTCATTTATTATTGTACGTCTGTAAGTGTTATAGTAAAATCAAGTATTGAATTTGCCGGAACCAAAGATGATGGTGATTGCGTCCCATAAGCGTAATATGAAGGTATTATCAATCTGATCTTACCACCTTTTTGTATTTTTTGAATCCCAATTTGCCATCCTACAATAACGTTACCAAGTAGAAACGAGGTTGGGGTTCCTTTGGTACTATCGAAAATAGTTCCGTTTAATAATCTTCCTTCATAATCAGAAGTGATTTTTGTAGATGCTGCATACACCACACTTCCTGTTCCTGGTTCTAATATCTGATAAAATATACCACTGGCATCTTTCGTAGCCGAGATATTATTAGTCTTAACAAAAGCACTTATTGCGGCAGTATCGGCCTTAAATTGTGGAGTAGGGTCGTAATCATCAATCGGCACATTTTTTTTACAGGCTGCTAAGCACCCTGCAAAGCAGATCATGAGTATAAAATATTTAAACTTAACCATCAATCGCAAAAATAAGCTTTTAATACGGATGCTACAATTTTTAACCTATTTTAACAATTTTAAGGAGCTTAAAGGCAAAAGCAAAAAGACTAAAGAGGCATTTTGATTTGAATTTAGTCTTTTATCCCTAGTCTTACGCTTATTGTGTATTAGACAGCTGTATGGTAAAATCTAATACAGAGTTACCAGGGATCGGGCCTACCGAACTGCTTCCATAACCCAAACCCGGTGGAACGATTAATCTTATTTCTCCACCTTTTTGTATTTTAGGGATACCGATTCTCCAGCCCTGTATTAATTCTGCCAGATTAAAGGTTTGCTCTTTGCCACCACCATTATCAAATACAGTTCCGTCTAATAACCTACCTTCATATTTAATGGTTATTTTGGTATTGTTGGGATAAGTGAACGATCCCGAACCAGGTTTAATGATCTGATAATATAAGCCAGAATCGTCTCTAACTGCATTAATATTATTTTGTTTGATGAAATCGGTAATTTGTTTTTCAGGGTCTTCATCTTTTTTACAAGACGAAACCATAGCTACACATAAAAGAAGTATCGGAAGTAATCTAAATTTAAACATGCGCGAAAATAGGATTTTAATAACACAACCTTAAAAACTAAGCTAATTTTTCAAATGTGATGAAGCAATCTTAATGCGGTCGCTATACTCCATAGTGTAAGATTGCTTCGTCGTTCCTCCTCGCAATGACGAACTTTCTTTTGGAATCTATCAATGTTAGGAACGAAGCATTTGTTAAAATTCAGATTAAGGTGTTTCGACAGGCTCAACATGACAAAATAAGATAAAAAACAACTCATATGAAAAATACACTATGTATTAAAAACCAAAAAAGGTTTAGCGCCTGAGTTAATGCACCCAAACCCTAAACCTTAAACCCTCTACCCTAAACCTACCTTAAAAAATATACTTATTTGCTTCAATAAGCTGTTGGGCAACTCTTTGACGGGCATCTTTAACATTAAATGGCTCTACTTTGGTAAAACGGCGTAAACCAACAAGCATCATACGTTGCTCATCACCTTCGGCAAATGCCCAAAGCGCTTCTTTACCCGCTTTGGCTATACCATCAACCGCTTCTACCAAATAAATTCTTAATAGATCTAATTGACCCGCAATGGCTTCTTCTCCGCGGGTGCTTGCTAATTTTTCTGTTCTCAACAGTGCAGATTCAAGCACATAAACATAACTGGCCATGTCTGCAATGTTCATTAAAATTTCCTGCTCTTTGCTTAAGGTCATCATTAATTTTTGAACCGCAGCACCAGCCACCATTAAAGTTGCTTTTTTCAAATTCGAGAGCACTTTTTTCTCTGCAGCAAACAAGGTGGTATCTTCTTCGCCAAAATCAGGGATGCTCATTAATTCGGCTGCAACTGCTGTAGCTGGTGTCATTAAATCCAGTTCACCCTTCATGGCGCGTTTCAGCATCATATCAACGGTTAGCAAACGGTTAATTTCGTTTGTACCTTCAAAAATCCGGTTGATACGTGCATCACGGTACGCCCTATCCATTGGCGCATCGGCACTAAAGCCCATGCCACCGTAAATCTGCACACCTTCATCCACAGTATAATCTAAAGCTTCAGAACCCCATACTTTTAAAATGGCACACTCTACCGCAAATTGCTCCACAGATTTTAACCTCGCTTTACCAGATTCCATTCCACCCGCAACCAGTTGATCGTAAGTATCATCAATATTCTGACCTGCACGGTAGTTCGCCGCATCAACAGCGTAAAGTTTGGCGGCAATTTCTGCAATTTTAAAACGGATAGCGCCATATTTAGAAATCGGGCGACCAAACTGGATCCGCTCATTCGAATAATTAATCGCAGTATTTAAAGTTGCTTTTGAAGCACCAATAGCTGCCGCCGATAATTTAATACGGCCAATATTTAAAATGTTAACCGCTATTTTGAAACCGTTTTCTCTATCGCTCAACATGTTCTCGACTGGCACCGGACAATCATTAAAGAAAACCTGACGGGTTGATGAACCTTTAATACCCATTTTATGTTCTTCGGGATTCATGGTTATGCCACCGAAATCTTTCTCTACAATAAATGCAGTTAAGTTTTTATCATCGTCAATTTTAGCGAAAACAATAAAAATATCGGCAAAACCACCATTGGTAATCCACATTTTCTGTCCTGTGATGATATAGTGTTTACCATCGGCGCTCAGCGTGGCTTTGGTTTTACCAGAGTTCGCATCCGAACCCGAGTTTGGTTCGGTTAAGCAATAAGCAGCCTTCCATTCACCCGAACCGAGTTTAGGAATATACTTTGCTTTTTGCGCTTCATTACCATAATATAAAATTGGTAAGGTACCAATTCCGGTATGAGCAGAAAGTGCAACGGCGAAAGAGTGGCCTGCACCTACCACATCTGCAACCAACATGGAAGTATTGAAGTTTTTACCAAAACCGCCATACTCTTCCGGTACCGAAACGCCTAAAATACCCAGTTCACCAGCTTTGGTTAAGAGTGTTGGCATTAGTTCAGGATCTTCCTGTTTGTCAATTTTATCTAAATTGGGATAAACCTCAGCCGCCAGAAAATCGCGACAGGTTTGTGCAATCATCTGCTGCTCTTCATCAAATTCTTCAGGGATAAATACTTCCTGATAAGTGGTATCCTTAATTAAGAATTCACCGCCTTTAATTGTCTTTTTTTCAGTTGTTTCCATTGTTTTAGTATCTAGTAGCGAGTATTAGGTATCAAGACAAAGCTTAACACTAGATATCACTAAATTTCAATATTATGCAGCTATTATCAGGCATCAAAACTGTGTTCAAAACTTGATATCGCTTTATTATTTTTTCTATTATTTCTTTTATTCAATCTGGACACTTTATACTCAAACCTTAATGCTTATACTTTGATACTTCTATCCAAAGCATAAACCATTTTTTGAATCTCAGTAGTTTTCTCAATCAAATCGGCTGATAATTCATCATCTAGTAATTCAAGTCGGTTTGAAATAATCAATTGTGTCTCTAACTCAAAAGCTGAACCTTGGCTTATGTTCAAAAAATATTTGAATTGAGTACCACCTCCTCTACCAGAACCCTCAGCTATATTTGAAGAAATTGATACCCAACATCTTTTCATTTGTGAAATCAATCCAAATCTTTCTTCATTCGGCAAGAGTGATGTCGCTTTATAAACTTCAACAGCTAAGTCGATTGATTTTTGCCAAACTTTTAGTTCTTTAAAATTATGCATATGCTTTAGTATTAAATTATGAATACAAATATGTCTGGGATGATTTTATAAACTTGTTTACACTTATTATTCAATCTCGATACTTGATACCCACATCTTGATACTAATTACAACAACTCAAATATCCCCGCTGCACCTTGCCCGGTTCCTACGCACATGGTTACCATTCCGTACTTTTTATTTTGTCTTTTTAGCTCATTCGTGATCTGTACGGTAAGTTTTGCTCCTGTACAACCCAGCGGATGCCCTAATGCAATTGCACCACCATTTACATTAATTACGTCGGGATTTAAATCTAATGTTCTGATTACGGCTAACGATTGTGAGGCAAAAGCTTCGTTCAGTTCAATTAAATCGATATCCTCTTTTTTCAAACCGGCTTGTTTCAACGCTTTTGGAATTGCCTCAATTGGGCCAATCCCCATAATGCGTGGCGGAACACCCGCAATACCATAACTCACCAACCTGGCAATCGGTTCTGCATTTAATTCTTTCATTTTCTTTTCAGAAACCACTAGCACAAAAGCTGCCCCATCAGATGTTTGCGATGAGTTACCAGCAGTTACACTTCCAACCGCATCGAATACGGGCTTCAGTTTCGCCAATTTGTCTAGAGTAGTATCTGCACGTGGACCCTCATCGGTATCAACCACGTAAGAACGTGTTTTCTTTTTAAGGTTTGCATCGAGGTAATTTTCGTTTACTGTGATTGGCAGAATACCGTCTTTTAAATGACCGTTTTTTATAGCGTGAATAGCTTTTTCATGAGATTTTAACGAAAAAGCATCTTGATCTTCACGGCTCACATTATATTCTTTAGCTACTGCTTCGGCGGTTAAGCCCATGCCCCAATACCAGTCTGGATTGTTTTTTGCAACTTCTGCATTTGGTACAAGCTTCCAACCTCCAAAAGGCATTCCACTCATCACCTCTACCCCACCTGCAATAATACAATCGGCCATGCCAGCCTTAATTTTGGCAACTGCTGTAGCAATGGTATCTAAACCCGATGCACAATAGCGGTTTACCGTAACACCAGGAACTTTATCAGTATCCAAACCCATTAGCGAAATCATACGGCCAATATTTAAGCCTTGCTCTGCTTCTGGAGTAGCGTTACCCACAATTACATCATCAATCTGTTCGTTATCTAAATTCGGAACCGATGCCACTAAAGCCCTGATTACTTCTGCGGCTAAATCATCAGCTCTTGTAAAACGGAATACGCCACGGGGTGCTTTGCCCACTGCTGTACGATATCCGGCTATAATATATGCTTCCATTATTTTTAGTATTTTTATGGCAATAGCCAATATTATCTTTTTAATTTTTCGCGTTCGTCATGCTGAACTTGTTTCAGCATCTATCCTGGAAAGACCCTGAAATAAATTCAGGGTGACGTCGCAGAAACCCCATATATTTCTATGTATCCATTAATTCCTCAACGGTTTCCCCTTAGTAATTATCGACTGGATCCGCTCTAACGATTTCCGCTCACCTGCAAGTGATAAAAAGGCTTCTCTTTCCAGATCCAATAAATATTGCTCCGTTACTTCTGTTGGAGCCGATAAGTCGCCTCCACACATCACATAACCTAATTTTTCGGATATTTTTTTATCGTGTTCAGAAATGAAATGTCCCGCATACATGCTATTTGCACCAGCATAAACAATTCCTAAACCTTGCTTTCCTAATACTTTGATATCGTTGCGTTGTACAGGCTTCGTATAACCGGCATCAGCCAATTCTATTGCTTTAGCTTTTGCATCGGCCAATAAGCGGTTCCGGTTCATTGAAATCGAGAATTTATCCTTTTGCAGATAGCCCAGCTCGTAAGCCTCGTAACCAGAAGTAGAAACTTTCGCCATTCCGATGGTTAAGAAACGGTCTTTCAAAGCATTTTGCACAATCTGATCATCTTTATACTCATCAGAAGCACGCAAAGCAAATTCTTTTGTTCCGCCGCCACCAGGGATAACGCCAACACCAAACTCAACCAAACCCATATAGGTTTCGGCCGAAAGCTGAACGTGATCGGCATGTAAACTGAATTCGCAACCACCACCCAGGGTTAAATTATGCGGGGCAACCACAACCGGAATAGAAGAATAACGGATGCGCATCGAAGTATTCTGGAACATTCTGATCGCCATATTCAATTCATCCCACTCCTGCTCTACCGCCATCATAAAAATCATACCCACATTTGCACCGGCAGAGAAATTTGCACCATCATTGCCGATTACCAAACCACGGTAATCTTTCTCGGCCATATCAATCGCTTTGTTTATTCCAGAGATCACATCCCCGCCAATGGTATTCATTTTGGTGTGGAATTCTACATTCAGAATGCCATCGCCCAGATCGATAATCGAAACACCTGAGTTTTTCCAAAGGGTTTTATTTTCGCGGAGGTTATCCAAGATGATGAACTCATCGGTTCCTGGTAAGGCTTTATAACTTTTAGAAGGGATATCGTAATATTTTTTAACGCCATCTTCTACTTTATAGAATGAAGTATTTCCGGCATCGAGCATTTCATGTACCCAAGCCGCAGCTTTATTGCCATATTGCTCCATTCCTTCGATGGCTTCTTTTACGCCAACTGCATCCCAAAGTTCGAAGGGGCCAAGCTCCCAACCGAAACCAGCACGCATGGCATCATCGATACGGTACAATTCGTCAGAAATTTCAGGAATTCTATCTGATACATATTCAAATAAACCAAATGAAGAATGGCGGAACAACTCGCCCGCCTTATCTTTTCCTTTGGCAAAAATCTTCATACGCTCACGAAGATTTTCAACCGGTTTAGTCATTTCT
>NZ_JBFTQI010000298.1:0-6620 GCF_056398925.1 Pedobacter sp. 01T416_2 | reverse complement strand
GCACCCAACTCTGTGTACTTCGTGCCTTTCCTCGGTGACCTTTGTGGTAAAAAAAAGAGAACGCTATGCGCTCTGTGGTTAAATCCCTATTTTTAAACCAAATCAAAATTTATGAAATTAATCTGTTTAACGTTTCTACTGTCTCTAAGCCTTATGGTAAATGCCCAAAATAATTTTAAAGCCACTCAAATTAAGTTTGAAAGAGTAGAAAAGGCCTACAGTGAAAAATGGGAAACGATGAGAAAATTTGTTGTGGCAGGTGGCTATGGTGATCAGTTTTCGATGTTGATCAATGCCTATAAAACTGAAGGAAAACTAGAGATTTGGTTAAAAAATAATTCGGCAAAAACATATTCGTTGTTTAGAACATATGATTTCTGTGCACATTCTGGCACCATTGGTCCAAAAGTGATTGAAGGAGATGGGCAAACACCGGAAGGTTTTTATTACATTAACGTTTTTAACCCGATGAGTAATTTCCATCTATCGTTAGGCGTGAATTATCCAAACGCTGCAGATTATGCCCGAACTGGAAAGGGCAGAAAACCTGGAAGTGATATTTACATCCATGGTAATTGTGTAACCGTAGGTTGCATTCCTTTAACAGACGAAAAAATAAAAGAAGTTTATATTTTAGGGGTTGAGGCCAGAAATGCAGGCCAGGAAAAAATTCCGGTTAACATCTATCCTTTTAAAATGACAGATGGTAATATGAAGAAATATATTGCTCAATTTCCTACACAGGCTAGTTTTTGGAAATCGTTGCAGGTAGGCTATTTAGCTTTTGAGAAAAATAAAAACCAAGCAAATGTAAGTGAGGTAAAAGGGAAATATATTGTAAAATAGTTGGAGCGTTTTAATGTTAAAAGGTTGGAATGTTACAAGGCTACGTTTTCAAACCTTTCAACCTTCCAACCTTTCAATCTCTTAACCTTCTCTTACAGCATCCCACCGCAAACAGATAAAGTTTGGCCAGTTACGTAAGCACTCATATCTGAGGCTAAGAACACGCAAACATTGGCAATATCTTCAGTTTCCCCAGCACGTTTTAATGGAATATCTTTTTCCCATCCTTCAACAACTTTCGGATCAAGAATATCTGTCATTTCGGTGCGGATAAATCCTGGTGCCACTACGTTGGCACGGATATTTCTCGAACCTAAT
This sequence comes from Pedobacter sp. 01T416_2, assembly GCF_056398925.1. Taxonomy (NCBI): domain Bacteria; kingdom Pseudomonadati; phylum Bacteroidota; class Sphingobacteriia; order Sphingobacteriales; family Sphingobacteriaceae; genus Pedobacter; species Pedobacter sp. 01T416_2. The sequence continues at coordinate 5,456 of NZ_JBFTQI010000298.1, read as the reverse complement.
TCTTTAGCAATTGATTTGGTAAAACCGATGATACCAGCTTTAGATGCAGCATAATTTGCTTGTCCGGCATTACCTGTAGTGCCCACAATAGACCCCATATTGATAAAAACACCTTTACGGGCTTTCATCATTACTTTAGAGGCCGCTTTGGTTACGTTGAAAATCGATTTTAGGTTAATATTGATCACATCATCCCAGTTTTCTTCGCTCATACGCATCAATAAACCATCTTTGGTAATACCCGCATTGTTTACCACGATATCAATGGCACCAAATTCAGCTACGATATCATTGATCAATTGCTCCGCTTCGGCAAATTTAGAAGCATCAGAACGGTAACCTTTAACTTTTGTTCCAAAGCTTTGTAATTCCTGCTCTAAAGCTTCACCTTTTTCTACTGATGATAAATATGTGAAAGCCACATTAGCGCCCTGCTCGGCAAATTTTTCAGCTATTTTACGGCCGATTCCTTTAGATGCGCCTGTAATTAATGCTGTTTTTCCTTCTAATAATTTCATTATGAAATGTTGTAAAGTTGAAATGTTTTAATGTTGTAAAGTTAATACTAAAAACCAAATTGACTAATGAGTTTTGACTAATGCTCAGGATGACAACCACGCAAATTTGACTAATGACTTTTGACTAAAGACTCAGGACTAAACAGCTGGTTCTTGCTGGCTCAAACAATGAAAGCTTCCCAATCCCCAAATAATATCAACCGAATTGATACCGATCACTTTGCGATCAGTGAAACAGCCTTGAATAATATCTAAAGCTTTCTGGTCGTTTACATCATCAAAAACCGGAACAATTACAGCCGCATTAGCGATGTAAAAATTTGCATAAGATGCAGGCAGGCGAGTATCTTCATGAATAACCGGCGATGGCATTGGCAATTGAACAATATTCAATGATCTGCCATCTTTCAGCTTCATGGCTTTTAAAGCCTCTAGATTCTCTTGTAACAAGATATAATTTTCATCCAGCGGATTGCTTTCTACAACAGTTAAAACCGTATCCTCGTTTACAAAACGCGTAATATCATCAATGTGGCCGTCTGTATCGTCGCCAACGATTCCATCTCCTAACCATAATACCTGATCTTGACCATAATATTCAAGCAAATATTGTTCAATCTGCTCTTTGGTTAAATGCGGATTACGGTTTTCGTTCAACAAACAAGCAGTGGTGGTTAAAACCGTTCCTGCGCCATTAAATTCTACTGAACCTCCTTCCATCACAATATCTGGTGTAAACAAAGGTAAATCGAAATGTTGGGCAATTTTTGTCGGAACCACATCATCCAGGTCAAACGGAGGATATTTTCCACCCCAGGCGTTGTATCCCCAATCTACAACAGCCTTTTCATTTCCTTTCTGCAAAAACGCAGGACCGTGATCGCGGCACCAGGCATCGTTGGTTTCATTAAAATAAAATTCAATCTGACTTAAATCGGCATCTACTTTTGTTAATTCAGAAACAGCAAAAGCTTTCATTTCTTCATCTTTCACATTGATGCGTACCTTTTCGCCTTCGGTAACAGCTTTAATAAATTGGCAATATGGTTCGTAAATAGTTTCGATTTTATCTGGCCAAGAGGCTTCTTTATGTGGCCAGCTTAACCAAGTTGCCTCATGTTTTACCCACTCGGCAGGGAAAGCATAACCTTGTTGTTTCGGTGAATAATCGAATTGATTGATACTTAAATCTTTTTTAGGAGGGAAATTTGACATTTCGTGTAGTCTTTTAATTTAAAGGTGTCACATTGAGCTTGTCGAAATGTTAAGTCCTTCGACAGGCTCAGGATGACACCCATGTATGGTTTTCGCTTTAAGCTTTGGTCTTTAACCTTTCTGCTTAGTCCCCATCAATATATCTCTTCGTAATCGGCTGGTAAGAATCAATTCTTCTGTCTCTTAAAAAAGGCCAGTGTTTACGGAAGAAATCAGATTCTGATAAATTCAGTTCAACTACCTCGGTTTCTTCCTGATCGTGAGAACCTAAATAAAGTATTTTGCCTTGTGCGTTTGTGGCGAAACTTCCACCCCAGAATTTCATGGCACCATCTTGCTCAAAGCCTACGCGGTTTACACTCACTACAGGCACACCATTTGCAACCGCATGCGAACGTTGAATGGTTTGCCAAGCATTATATTGATCTTGATTGGTTTCTTCATCCTGATCGGTAGCCCAGCCAATTGCAGTTGGATAAAACATGATATCTGCACCCATTAATGCTGTAATACGTGAAGCTTCCGGATACCATTGATCCCAACAGATCAGGATACCAATTTTAGCAAACTTGGTTTGAAAAACCTTGTAGCCTAAATCGCCAGGGGTGAAATAAAACTTTTCATAATAAGCCGGATCATCAGGAATATGCATTTTACGGTATTTACCTAAATATGAACCATCAGCATCTAAAACCGCAGTTGTATTGTGGTATAAACCTTCAGCACGTTTCTCAAACAAAGAAGCGATAATTACCACACCCAATTCTTTGGCTACCACTTGTAAAGCATCAGTAGATGGTCCAGGAATAGCTTCAGCTAAATCGAAATTGTCGTAATCTTCAACATCGCAGAAATACAAAGAAGTAAAAAGCTCTTGCAAACACACAATCTGTGCGCCTTTTGCAGCTGCTTCCCTTACTTTAACAATCGCTTTATCTAAATTTTCTTGTTTATCTTTAGTACAACTCATTTGTACCAAGCCAACTTTTACTTTCTTCATTTTTTAAAATTATTGGATGAGCGAATGATGGAATGAATGAATTATTAAGCCATTCAATCATTCAAAATTCTATCATTCTAAATCTGGCTGCAAAGTTACTATTTTGTTTAAAAGTAGAACGGCATAATAATGTAATTGTTTTTCGGAAAAGCAAAATGTAAGTGGAACCAAATGTTATATTTATAATACGAATTTGCCTTTGTTCGATTATATTACAAGCCCAATGATTTTTTTTGGTTGCTTTGCCCAACGCGATCGTCATGCTGAATTTATTTCAGCATCTTTTATATCATTAAGACCCTGAAATAAATTCAGGGTGACGTAGCTGATAAAAAAACCTAAAAATATTCTACTAATTATCGATGGGATTACAACAAAAAGCCCCGATTCTCATCGAGGCTTTCCGTTTTACTTTAAAACCAAATTAAGGGTTTATATTGTCCTTTTTAGGTTTTGCTTTTGTTTCTACAATTTCTGCAACCGCTACCACTTCTTTCCGCTGTGCTGGGTCCATCAACTCCATCAACTTCAATCCCAATAGCCCATCCATTGCTGAACCGCCGTGATTACCTCCACTACCACCAATCAGTACATCAGGAATCAGTTTCACATTACCTTTCGATAACTCTTCGGTAATTTTGTAACGGGTAAAGTTTTCGCCGCCCAAAGCTTTCACAGCAAGTTCGTAAGCTTCGGCGGTTGATTTACCTACCGCTAAAATTTTACCTGCTTCTGCATTACCGGTTAACGAAATCTGTTYAGCCTCTGCTGATGCCCTTAACTTAATCGCTTCCGAATCGGCCTGTGCTCTTGCTTTGGTGGCTTCAGCCTCTGCATGCGCCCTCATTTTTGTAGCCTCAGCCTCTGCTCCTACAGCTAATTTTACGCCAGCCGCATCACCTTCAGATTTTTTAACGGTTGCACTTGCCGTACGTTCGGCAATCTCTACACTTTGTTGTGCCTTCACAATATCTTTCTGCATATCGGCAATCGCGGTTTCTTTCTCCATCCCCTGGCGTGTTTCCTGTGCCTGTTTCTGGGTTTCGTAAGTAACCTTTTGTTCTTCTGCAATTTTACGGTCGGTTAAGGTTTTCATTAACGATTCTGGCGGAACAATATCACCAATTAACGTATCAACCGCATTTACGTTATACTCATCAAGCACTTTACGGATATGTTCTTTAGCCGATTCCTGACGCTCTTTACGGGTACTTAAGAAAGCAATCACATCACTTCCTTGTGCGGAGTTACGGAAATAGTTACCAATGGTGGGTTCTAAAACCTGCGAAACCAAATTCACCATATTACCAAAACGTGCAATTACTTTAGGAGCTTCTGTAGTTGGTACGTGAATAATCTGCGCGACATCCAAATTGAACGGGAAACCATCTTTAGAACGTACGGTAATGGTTGATAGGTTTTTATCCAGATTATGCGCCTCACTACGCGCCGATGCCCAGTTTAATACCAAATTGGTTGTTGGTACCAGTTCTACCTTCATAATGTATTTGTTAATCGGATATTTACCCGGACCAAGTGGCTCGAGCCAAACACCTTTAGAACCTTTTCCGACAATATTACCGTGTTTAAAGTCTGCACCGGTTAAGTCATTTCCGTCTGTACCAATAAATGAGATTACAACACCAACATAACCGATTGCAATTTCGGTCATCGGAATTTCCTCTAATTGGATTGYCCATGGATTGAGGTTATAAGAACCCGCCAAAATTACCTGGGGCTGCAAACCACGGTTACCACCTTGTTTTATAAAGGCATCGAAATCCTGGAAATTGTTGTGTCCATCAACAAGCTTGCCCGCAATTTGATTGGCCTCAATCGGTAAACCATCTAAAGTGGTTACAATGCCCACCATGCTTTCCTGAATGCGAATCATATCCGTAACAGAAACCTGAAACAGCATCGTATTGATACGATAAGAACCCGAGGTAATGTAAGACGTTTGCCGGCCTCGCTGACCACCATTTTCGAGAAACTTCACCGCATCCTGAAAGTTATCAGATTCTACCCTTTGCCCAAGGATATTCCCCGTTGGGATTTCGGAACCATCTTTGGCCATAATCAGTCCGATTTTCCCTTCAGGAATAATGGTAAACTGTTCCATCGTTACACTGTACTGCCAAAACCACATCCCGAAGTACAATCCTGGCGCCAGTGTTTTTCCCTGGAAACCGGCTTCGCCTTTAACCGCGATGATGCGACCATCGGGCAGCTCCCGATCGGAACCAAAGAGCACGAATTTTTTAGTAATCAACCCGATTCTATCTTCGGGTACGATGACCATCCCGAATAAGAAACGTAAAATATATTTGTATAAAACTATGCACAACAGTGCCACTAAAACCCACCAGTAATTAGAAATGAGCGCTTCCATAATCTTTTATATTTTCTATTTTTTTAACCTGATAAACCATTTATCAAGCACGATATAGATATCAAACGGCGTGCTTTGTTACCATTTTTAACACTTATTTTTTAACTATTTTTTATTGATTTTAAGGCCTCAAAGATGACTCAGGATCGATTTTCGAAAGAATACCAACTGCAGATGACATTTTCAGGAATACCCCGCCTCAACGCTTATAAACCACAAAAACTAACCTTTTGGGTTTTATTGAATACCTGAGGAAATTTTAAATGTATAATTAACAATTAATAGAAAAAAGCTGTCCTTTTTTAGACCTATACAATTGACCAAATTGGAG
>NZ_JBFTQI010000297.1:0-6638 GCF_056398925.1 Pedobacter sp. 01T416_2 | reverse complement strand
ATTTAGCGGTTAATTTTTCGTCCTGTAAAAATCCGCGTTCACGTAACCAATCTTCATTATACATTTTGCCCATGTAACGGCTGCCGTGATCATGAAAAATAACGACAACAACATCATCTGGCTTAAGCTTATCTTTTAGCTGTATTAATCCGCCAATGGCAGCACCAGCAGAGTTCCCAACAAAAATACCTTCTTTACGCGCAATGTCGCGAGTCATTAAAGCAGCGTCTTTATCTGTAACCTTTTCAAATAGGTCGATTACATCAAAATTTACATTTGCCGGAAGGAAATCTTCGCCAATACCTTCTGTGATGTATGGATAAATTTCATCCTTATCAAATATGCCTGTTTCTTTATATTTCTTGAAAACCGAGCCATAGGTATCGATTCCCCAGACTTTAATATTTGGATTCTTTTCTTTCAGATATTTTCCTGTTCCAGAAATGGTTCCACCAGTACCCACGCCAACTACCAAATGGGTAATTTTACCTTCCGTCTGCTCCCATATCTCAGGACCAGTTTGCTCATAATGAGCYTGTGAGTTGGCTAAGTTATCATACTGATTAGGTTTCCATGAATTTGGAACCTCGCGCTCTAAACGCGAAGAAACAGAATAATAAGAACGGGGATCTTCAGGCTCAACATTTGTAGGACAAACGATTACTTCAGCACCAAAGGCACGTAAAGCATCAACTTTTTCTTTCGATTGTTTATCTGTAGTGGTAAAAATACATTTATAACCTTTAATAATGGCGGCCATAGCCAGGCCCATACCTGTATTTCCGGATGTTCCTTCTATAATTGTTCCACCTGGTTTTAATTTACCACTTTTCTCGGCATCTTCAATCATTTTAACCGCCATACGGTCTTTAATTGAATTGCCTGGGTTAGTAGTCTCTATTTTCGCCAGAATTGTTCCCGGAACTCCTTTTGTTATCGTATTTAATTTTACCAATGGCGTGTTGCCAATGGTTTCTAAAATATTATTGTACCACATGTTGCAAAATTAAGCAATGGCATTAAGTATTTTATAAACTATATTTTATTCGAAACATAATTTTAAAAACAATAAATTGAAAGAATTTAATTCTATAATCTATAATAATGATAGGCATTATAGATTGATTATTGGGCAAAACGCAATTTCAATTTCTTATAAGAGTTTATATATCTTTCCCGGTAGCGAAACAATAATCCCCTGCATTTCTAATGTAAGGATTACAATTGCCAGTTTACTTTGCTGAATATTCAATTGAATGCAAAGCTCATCTATAGAAAGTTGGCCGTTTTGTAATGCATCAACAACCCGCTGTTCGTTAGGGGTAAGGCTAAGGTGTAGCGTGGTTTGCGCTTCCTTTTTCTTTTCTCCCACCTTATCATCCCAACCCAGGTAATAAATCAGATCATGAGCATTATTTATTAATCCGGCCCTATTGGTTTTAATCAGGAAATTACATCCTTCCGAAAAAACATCATTTGTTCTACCCGGAAAAGCATATACATCTTTATTATAAGAATTTGCGATTTCTGCGGTAATTAAGGCGCCTCCCTTTATTGATGCCTCAACTACAATGGTAGCATCTGCAATCCCTGCAATAATCCGGTTCCTTTGTGGAAAATTAGGCCGATCAGGATTGGTTAGGATCGGGAATTCGGTGAGCAGGCTTCCATTCAAAACCATTTTTTGAGCAATCGTTTTATGAATTTTTGGATACAATCGATCTAAGCCATGACCAAGCACACCAACGGTAGGAATATTATTTACAAAGCATTCTTTATGGGCCGTTATATCGATACCATAAGCCAAACCACTCACTATCAAAACATTGTGCGGCGCTAAAACTTCGCACAATTCTTTACAGAGGTTTTTTCCATAGCTTGTTGCATTACGGGTTCCAACGATACTGATGATACGCTGATGGTTAAAATCAACTGTACCTTTGGCATAAAGTAATATTGGCGAATCGATGCAATTCTTTAACCTTTTAGGGTATTTTTCATCAGAGAAAAACAATACTTCTATTCCATGTTTTTCAATAAAATCTAATTCTTGCCTGGCCCTTACCAAAGCATCGGTACTACGAATCGCTTCAATTGTTTTCTCTCCAATACCCGGAATCTGCAAAAGCTGCTTTTTGTTTGCAGAAAATACATTTTCGGCGCTTCCACAATAAGCAAGAAGATTTTTGGCCGTTACCGGGCCGATAGATTTAATAAAAGTTAAGGCAATTTTATGGAGCATGCTCATGATCTGATAAGGTTAAATAAATGCGGGATGATTTATTTCCTTAAAGCAAGCTTAAAAATCAATATCGATTAAACTTTTTAACGGAATATGAATATTATTCTTTAGCTGTATATATTTTTCTGTAACCGCCCAAACTGTAGTATCAACACGTTTTGGACCAATGGTAGTATTAAAAGTAATGACGGCTTTTGATTTAAACTCATTCCCCAGCCGTTGTGCTTCATCCAGTTTTGTTTTTAATTCTGTAGTATGATCTTCTTTTGCATTGATGATGTTTAAATAACTGATATGTTCCTTTTCTACAATTTCTATTGGCATGGTATCTCTTTAACGATTAATGTTAAACAAGCTTATTAATTTTTTATAAAAAAAACAACAATATTTTCTCAAATAATGCAATAACCACATAAAAAAGGCCAGATTTGAAATACAAAACTGGCCTTTTTAGTATAATTTATAGCTAATTACTTAAATTTCAGCTTTCTAGTTTCAACCATACCTTTAAATTCATGGTCCATCTTGCCAGAAAGATCTTCAACCTGTGTTTTAGATAATGGTGAGGTACTGCTAATGGCATTATCTTTAAGGAAAGAAGAGAAACCTCCATTAGCTGAATAGTATAAAGCTTGTGCCAATAGCTTTTCTGTTGGATCTCCAAAATCTTTGGTTACATCATCAAAAATATCTTTATCAACTGCCATTCCATCAAAGTAACCGCCTTGATTTAATTGATTTTTGGTTTCAAACTGGGGAATATATAAGTCGTTTTTATCTATACGGATGGAGAAAAAACCAACTGGTTTGCCATAAGTTTTCTTGCCAATCAGTTTAACATCAATTACAGGTTTTAAGTTGTTAATTAACAACTCGCTTGCCGATGCTGTACTGCCGGTTACAATAAAGTAAACCCTGGTTAGGCTATTCAATGATCCGCGTTTAGCAAAAACTTCTTGATTTCCCGCTGCAACTGTAGGTTTATAAGAATAGTCAAAGTAAGAATACATGCGTGTTACACCATCATTACCTTTAGCATAAAACTTCTGGTTTTGAAGAATAGTGGCTTGATTATCCTGCATCGTCTGTGTCCAGTAAGTGGTATACATCACTTTACCGTTTTGAGCGGTTGGTGCAATCAAATTAGTAAAGGCTTCTGATGTAGCAACCGAACCTCCTCCATTATAACGTAAATCGACAACAAGTTCAGTAATTCCATCTGTAGAAAACTTTGCAAATGCTGCATCCAGAAAATCAGTTGAATTGGTGGTAAAACTATTAAAAACAATATATCCCACCTTTTTCGCCCCTACAGTATAAGTATTGGTAAAAAGTACAGGATTGATATTATAACTTGCTTTGGTTACTGTTACATCCTGACTAGTCCCATCTGGTTTCAAAACCGTCATTGAAACCGTTGGGTTCGTACCAAAAATAGCATTCACTACATAATCAATCCTTGCATCAGTGGTATTAATATCTGTGCTACCATTAATTTTCGTAATCTGATAACCTCTTTTTAAGCCTTGAACACCAGCAGGTGATGTTGCATATACATATTTAATCCTTAGGTCATTCGCGCTGGCAAAAAATACAGAGAAACCAAAATCTCCAGCTACGCCACCTAATTCTCCAGCTACAGTACCATCATCGATAAATGAATATTTATCTTTTCCACCGGTACTTGGCAATGATTTTAAAGCTGCTAAAACCGCATTGTTTGAATTATATTGTCTTGGATTAAAGGCAGAATAACTTGGCATCCCAACATTCCARTAATACGTTTGCTGTGCATATAGGTAGATCGAATCCTTAGTTAACTCTGCCCGGGTTCCTGGAGTGCCTTGCGGTGCACCATCTCCATCAGGATTATTATTCGATTTTTTACACGATACTGTAAACCCAACCACAATAAGCAAAGCATATAAAAATGCATTTTGCGAAATAAATTTTCTAAGCATATTTACTTGTAAATTTCTAGTGACACAATATACGGCAAATTAATTAATTTAGATTGTTGCTCATCAAATTTATTTGCACCAACAACTAACGCCTGGTTAGGCGATAAATTGTTGCTGTTTAGTATGTTCTGAAAAATTTCTGCTTTAGTTAAACTTAGCTCCTCAACAAAATATACCGTAAGATATTGCTCTAGTCCATTCCACTCTGTTTGCTTAATTTTATTAAGTTGTTGCTCCGGGTTGCCGTCAGTTACAATAAATATTTGTTTGCGGTCTACCACAAGTTCCTGTATAAACTCGAGCATATTTTTATAAAGTAAAAGTTTTAAAGGTAAACGGGCATTCTGATGTAGAAGATCAAAATTATGCTTGTACTTCATATCAATGGCAAACTGATCTGCTGTTTTCTCAAAAAGTTTTTCAGTACCATTATTTCCGTATGCTGCACGCATAAATTCAATAATAGGCTGTGCACTTTTCTGCTCGGTATATTCTATAAACTGCGCAAACAGATAATAAACCTGTAGCAAATAATCCTTCTCTGGAAATAGCACATCATCCAATTCAAAAATTACGATCTGCTTGTCTTTCACGTATTGATATGCATCCATGTTAAATTGTAAAAAGTTTTAAATTATCAGCATCGTTATAACCAAATACTCCATTTAATTTGGGAGATACATTTGTAGGTAGAGAACCCTCCTCGGTTGAAAAAATCTGATCGCCGTGAATAAACACTGCAAAATTTTGATAAGTAAGCTTTTCTTCTGCTAGATAGTCAGCAATTATAGCTGCATCAGGCAATAGTACCTGAATTCCATACTCACTAAAAAGTACAGCAGATTTAGCCAATGGCTCAAGCTCATAATGGTGTAAAGGGATAATACAATCTATGGCCTCAGTGATACAAAAATTTAATAGAATATGAGCGATACTGTCTTTATTTAATACGCCTAACGATGAAAAGGCATAATTTTCAGTTACAATCCCCGGTACATCACCATAATCGGCAAGTAAAACAAAATGACTGGGAAATGCTTTCATCAGCTTCAAAGCCTTAGCATTGTTCCCTCCTGTTATCAGTATTTTCAAAGTATAATGATTGAATGAATAAGTTAGTTAATAATTGAATGAGAGAATGACCGAATGAACATGATTTTATACGATTAAGCCATCTTTCATGCTCACTACACGGTCGCTGGTTTTTGCAAGGTGTTCATTGTGTGTAACAATCACAAAGGTTTGATGGAAATTRTCGCGCAAACTTACAAACAACTGGTGTAATCCGGCTGSATTTTCAGAGTCTAAATTCCCTGATGGTTCATCAGCCAATATAATTGAAGGATTATTGATCAGCGCTCTTGCAATGGCTACACGCTGCTGCTCACCGCCAGACAGCTGATTGGGTTTATGCTGGGCCCTGTCTTTTAGTCCAAACAGATCTAACAGTTCAAATGCCCTGGTTTCGGCCTGTTTTTTATTGGTTTTGGCAATAAATGCCGGAATGCAAATATTTTCAATGGCACTAAATTCTGGCAACAAATGATGAAACTGAAATACAAAACCGATATTCTGATTGCGGAAAGTACTCAGCAGATCGCCATTCAATCTATTAACAACAGTGCCTTTTAGTTCTACAGACCCCACATCAGGTCTATCCAATGTTCCTAAAATATGCAATAAAGTACTTTTACCTGCACCAGATGGCCCAATAATACTTACAATCTCCCCTTTTTGCACTTCAAAATTTACGCCTTTTAAAATTTGTAGATTTCCGTACGATTTTCTTATTCCAGTGGCTTTTAGCATGCTTCAAATTTAATAAAAAAGGTTAAAGACTAAAGGTAAAAGCATAAAGACTAAAGCAAAAAGACTAAAGCACAAAGACTAAAGTTAAAATTAGAATCTGTGTAATCTCTAAATCTGTGTAATCATACCGAAGGAAAAAAATAATTTTGGAAATATCAATTTCTTATTTAACTTTGAAAAACAAAGCACTTTTAAAATGAGCACTCAGGAAGAACAATTAAATGCCTTAAAAGATATCAGACAAATGATGGACAGGTCGTCGAGATTTATTTCTTTGAGCGGTTTATCTGGTGTTTTTGCAGGCGTTATCGCTTTAATTGGGGCTTATTTTGCAAACGATGAAATTAACAAATTCATCGGTAAACGCGGTTACGGTTATGGCGTTGATGGAGAAATGGACCTGGAGTTTAACTTAATAAAACTTGGTATTTTTGTTTTGGTGATTGCTCTGGCTGGAGGAGTTTTATTTACCTATAGAAAAAGTCAGAAAAACAATCTTCCAATCTGGGATAAAACCTCTAAATCACTTTTAATTAATTTATTTGTCCCGTTGGTTGCCGGAGGTTTGTTTATTATTGCTTTATTGATTAACCATCCGAACACTTATGCCATCCGAACACTTATGC